>JANWZY010000407.1 GCA_025061935.1 Verrucomicrobiia bacterium | reverse complement strand
CTATGGCGAAGGCAGCATCATGCGGCTTGGCGACGCGCGCGCGCAGGTCAAGATCGAGGTGATCCCGACTGGCGCGCTGGCGCTGGACCTTGCGCTGGGCGTGGGCGGTATCCCGCGCGGGCGCATAGTTGAAATCTTCGGGCCTGAGGCATCGGGCAAGACCACGCTTGCGCTGCATGTGATAGCCAGTGCGCAGCAGGCCGGCGGCCTGGCCGCGTTCATAGACGCCGAGCACGCGCTCGACCCGGCGTACGCGAAGCGCCTCGGAGTGAACCTTGACGACCTTTTGGTCTCGCAGCCCGACAGCGGCGAGGAGGCGCTCACCATTTGCGAGACGCTGGCGCGGTCGAACGCGCTGGACGTGATCGTGATTGACTCTGTAGCAGCGCTGGTGCCCAAGGCCGAGCTTGAGGGCGAGATGGGCATGGCGCCCATGGGCATGCAGGCGCGGCTCATGAGCCAGGCGCTGCGCAAGCTCACCGCCGTGTTGGCTAAGGCGCGGACCGCATGCATCTTTACCAACCAGATCCGTGAGAAGGTTGGGGTCATGTTCGGCAATCCAGAGACGACGCCTGGCGGGCGCGCGCTCAAGTTTTACGCCAGTGTCCGGCTCGATATCCGGCGCAAGGACTCGATCAAGGACGCTGCTGGCAACACCGTTGGCAGCCGTGTCAAGGTCAAGGTGGTGAAGAACAAGGTGGCGCCGCCGTTTACCGAGGCCGAATTCGACATATATTTCAATCACGGCATCAACAAAGAGGGCAGCATAATCGAGGTCGGGCTCGAGCACGGTGTGATCGAGAAGAAAGGCGCCTGGCTCGCATTTGCCGGCGAGATGATCGGCCAGGGCAAAGAAGCTGCCCAGAAGGTGTTGGCTGATAACCCTGCGCTGGCGCAGCGGATAGTCGAGGCTATAATGGCCAAGCGCGAGGCTGCGGCTGTGGGTGCGGGTGGGGGTGCAACTGTCTGAAGCCCGGGGTTGCGTGCAGCGGCTGAAGCGGCAGGGCAGTTTGGGTTTAAGGCGGAAGGGTGGCTGAGTGGTTTAAGGCACCTGACTCGAAATCAGGCGTCCTGCGTTTGCGGGACCGTGGGTTCGAATCCCACCCCTTCCGCCAGCCATGTCCTCATGCAACTCTTGGTTGTTGAGACGCATACCTGCGTGTAGCTCGACCACTGTGAATTCTTCCCGTGCGCGAATCGGTTTGGAGCGGTGTGGAATGCGCCTGTGCCGGCCTGCATCGACTGTGGGCGGGAGCAAGTTCACGCGCGCCAGGCGCTAACGCGAGCGCGTCGAGTTAAGTTTTTCCCACGCTTCGAGCACGAGGCGGCGGGTGCGGTATTCGCCGTAGGCGCGCAGTTCTTTTTCTTGCGGATGCGGAAGTCTCGCTTGGAAAATCGCTGCCGTCCGATCCGATTGATCGTACATTGTAGTGCAAAAGCATTTATGGACTCGCTACTCATCCGGTGCTTGTGAGAGCGGCATTTTTGGTGCTTGACCCTTTACGGGACCCTAGAGCTAATTTTGGGAAATGCGTGCCATGCTCACGTGCGAAAGTGCCATCCTTGTCGCAATTGAGGCCGGGCCTGGCATCGGTCGGACAGCGTTGCAAAAGGTTTTGTACTTTGCCATGGAGCTCGGGCTGCTTGACGTCTCCTTC
>JANWZY010000406.1 GCA_025061935.1 Verrucomicrobiia bacterium | reverse complement strand
ATGATCGCGGTGCAACTTGACAAGAAGCGCGAATTCGACGCGCTCTGGAACTGGTCGGTCACGTACCTGTACAACCCTGACACGAACCATATTTCGTACGGCTTTTTCGCCTGGCACGCGCGCACCAACGGCACGCGCCTGAGCGAGCTTGTCGCGCCCGACGGCGAAGAATACTACGTCATGGCGCTGTACTTTGCAGCGCACCGCTGGGGGAGCGGCAAGGGCATCTACGACTACAAATCGTGGGCCGACCAGTCACTACGGCGGATGCTGCACAGGCAACGCATCACGGGCACAGTGACCTGGCGCGGCCGAACCCGGACGGTCACCGCCGGGCCGCTGTTCAGCAAGGAACACAAAATGGTGCTGTTCAGCCCGAGCGACGAGCGCCCGCAGTTCACAGACCCGTCGTATCATTTACCGGCGTTTTACGAGTTGTGGGCGCGCTGGGGCCCACCCGAAGACAGAGAGTTCTGGCTCGACGCCGCGCGCACCAGCCGCGAATTCTTCGTCAAGGTCGCGCATCCCGTCACCGGGCTGACCCCGAGCTACGCGAACTTCGACGGTTCGGTTGTGGCCCAGTCCGGCCATTACGGCACAAACTTCACCTACGATGCGTATCGGACCGCCGGCAACTGGGCTGTTGACTGGTCGTGGTGGGCCAAAGACACGCGCCAGCGCGAGTTGAGCGACCGGCTCCAGGCGTTCTTCGAATCGCTCGGGCCCAATTACGGCGCGCAGTTTACGCTCGACGGCAAGCAACTCGAAGACAGGCATGCGCAAGGCCTGGCAGCGATGAATGCCGTGGCGAGCCTAGCGGCGACGCATCCGCGCGCGAAAAAGTTCGTGCAGGCGCTCTGGGACATGCCCGTGCCCGACGGCATCGAGCGCTACTACGAAGGCCTCCTTTACATGATGGCCCTGCTCCACTGCAGCGGCGAATTCAAAATCTGGCACCCGCAAAAATGACCCTGGTCTTGCCACCGCAAAGAATCGGCACTTTCTGGCAAAATCGAGTGTGCCATCCTATCAACGACACCGCGCAGACGCCGGATAACGTCAGACCCAACGTTTCGGATCGCCGAGCCTCGAGGAGAAAAGAACTCCACCCTGCGCGTGATTACCGCGGACGTTTCATCGTTCCTCGCACGTATGCTCGTAGAACGCTCACATGCTAATCCGAGTCTGCCCAATGCGGCAACTCAGCCCCATCAGCAACAGCCAGCAAAATCCGCCAAGGCGCCGGGCACGGGATGGTGCACAATCACATGCTAAGTGGTGATTGCACCATGCGTGGTACTTGCGGCGGCACAATCGAGGAGGACACCGGCGTAATTACGCCAAGGGCCCCGACCTCGTCTTTGGTATCGTGGGGCAGCCTGAGCCGCATCTGGTGATCGAGAAGATCGCCCAGGCAAGCACAAACACGGTTGCCTTGCGGTGGCCGGCAAATGTGGGCAGTATTTATCAGGTGTTGCATCGTGACAGACTGGAATCGGGTTATTTGTCGCCTGCCACAGGTGAGATCAGCGCAACAAAGACGAATGTTGCGGTCGAACTGCCAATGGCGGGCGGCACACGATTCTATCGAGTGGCCAGGATACGTTGAAATCTATGGGGTGCAGTTTGAGACTTGCAGTTGGTGTTGCAGCGTCGCT
>JANWZY010000405.1 GCA_025061935.1 Verrucomicrobiia bacterium | reverse complement strand
GCCTTCTTCCTCTTCTAGGCCGAAAGTGTCCTCGATCCAAGCTGCCAAAGGGTGTTGGGCAAAATCCGCCCATGTCGGGTTGGGCAGCGGCGCCTCAAGCGCCGCGCGAAGTCGGTCAGGATCAATCGGTCTGGGTTGAGGAATGGTGCGACGCAAAGTTTCTTCGATGACGTGTGCGGGTTCAACCTTCACACCGAAGAGCTTGCTAGCAAAGCTTGCCACTGCCTGGATCCGCTCGGTCCGGCTGTTCCCGGTGGCCATTGTGGCGCTGGTCCCGATACATACCAAGTTCGGGTTGCCGCAGCGTTGGCGCAGCCGGCGCACTAGCAGAGCCACATCTGCCCCCTGGCGGCCGCGGTATGTGTGCAGTTCGTCAATGACAAGAAAGTGGAGGCCGGTGCTCGCGCGGTCTACGAACCGGTGTTCCTCGGGCCGTACCAACATCAGCTCGAGCATGACGTAATTGGTCAGCAGGATGTGCGGCGGATTTTCTTGCAACCGCCGGCGTTCATCGTGGTCTTGCTCTTGGCCGGTGTATTTGGCGAATCGGACGGGGCACCGCCTGCCTGTGCGCTCCCAATATGTATTGGCCCATTGCTCGAGCGCGGTATATTGGGAATTCACCAGGGCGTTCATCGGGTAAACGATGATGGCCCGGACTTTTTGCTCAGACGCACCGGCGCGGAGCACCGCGTCAAAAATCGGAATGAAATACGTGAGTGTCTTGCCCGAGCCAGTGCCGCTCGTGACGACGAAATGTTTGCCCTCCGAAGCCAAGGCGATGGCCTCTTGTTGGTGGCGGTACAGTCGCAAAGACCGTCCGTCACGCAATCGGAAAACATTTGCAGTTTCGGCGCACAGTTTTCCGGCTTGAGCTAGTTCCTCGACAGTGGCCCCGAACTCATATGCCGGATTGAGTTGCAGCAACGCGTCCGGCCAGAGCCGGTTTTCTTGCAAAATGGCCTTGTTAACGATTTGCCAAATGCGGTCATCGGCGATGTTGAGGAAACTCCGCACATAGCGGCGGTATTGATCCATGATGTGTGCATGGGCTTCGAAGATGTTCATACGCCACTTAAAAAGGGTTCGGGCCCTCAGCGCGGCAGTGAGTGAACTGGGCTAGTTGGTGGTATTTGGTGTGCGGGTCGGCGAACAGGTCGCGCTGCGCGTCTTGGCGCGCGGCCACGCGCAGGATGGCCTGGGCCGAGATGCGTTCGTGGATGTGCAGTGCGACCGGCTCGACTTCGAAGCCCTTTTTCTCGCGTTTACCGGCCCATTCCAGCCACGGCTCGTGGTTGCGCAGCGCATCGGCAAGCAGTTTGGCTTCCTCGCGGGTCAGCGGCCGTTTGGTCGCCTCCTGCAACAGCTCGGGCAACTGATCCGCTTGGCCGGTGGGGTCGAACCGTAGCACCGGCGGCAGGTGCGGGTCGTAGCTGAACTGTAGCTTGGGCGCTTCCTTGATCTCGCCCTGGGCAGCCAGGCCTGCGGGCGGGATGTGTTTGCGTTTTGTGCTGTGCCGGTAATCGCTGACCGGCAGTTCAGCTTGCTTGTTGCGGGGTTTGCGTTTTGGCTCAGGCATTACCGTCACGGACTATAGCAAGCGGCGCGCGGCTTGTCAGCAGCGCGGATTCCGTATCAGCCGCAGCAGGGCGCGTATCGGGT
>JANWZY010000404.1 GCA_025061935.1 Verrucomicrobiia bacterium | reverse complement strand
TCCATTCTCAGTGCCGGCACGAGATTGTTAGCGCCCCCAAGGCTCCAGATAGCGAAACCGCACGCTGCAAAAAGCGGCGGGTGCCGATTCTGCACTTGCGGAAGCTGGCCGCACTGTTTAGTCACAAGCCGTGACTGCGAGCTGGATTTTGGGCGGACTGGCGTGCCTGAGCTTTGTGCTGTTGCTTTGGCAGTGGCTTGTCGCCCGGCGTTTCCCGTTGCACCGGCGCGTCTCGGACGAATCGTTTACCCCTGGCGTCACACTGCTCAAGCCGCTCAAGGGCATGGATGAAACCACCGCCGACAACCTGCGCAGTTGGCTCGCGCAGGATTATGCGGGTGAAGTCCAAGTCCTGTTCGGCGTGGCGTCCGCCAGCGACCCGGTGTGCGAAATCGTGCGTGATCTGCTCCGCGAGTTTCCCGGGCGCGACGCGCAACTGGTGGTCTGTAGCGAGTCCAAAGGCGTAAATCCGAAAGTTTCCAAGCTCATCGAGCTGCAGCGGCTGGCAAAGCATGACATCATTGTAGTGAGCGACGCAGACGTGCGCGCGCCGCCGGATCTACTGACTAATCTGGTGGCGTTACTTATGCCGCGTTCGTGCGCCTGCAATGGAGACCTAACCCCGCACGGTTCATTCGAGCACCACAAGAAGGATGGCAGTCCGGCGTTGAAGTCCGCAGGGGTAGCCGCGGCAGAAGCGGCAAGATTTAACCCTGGCCTCGTGACTTGTCTTTACCAGCTAGCCAACCCGAAGACCCACGCAATGCGTTGGGAGGCAGTAGCCGTGAACGTGGATTTCTGGAGCCAGGTCCTCCAAGCGCAGAGCATTGCTCGACTGGATTTCGCGCTCGGCGCGGTAATGGCGGTGCGCCGCGACGCACTTGAAAGCATCGGTGGATTCAGCGCTTTTGCCAATTGTTTGGCGGACGATTATCAACTCGGGCACAGGTTGGTCCGTGCGGGGTGGCGAATCGAACTTTGCCCCGTTGTGGTCGAATGCTGGTCCGAGCCGCTCGGCTGGCGCGCGGTCTGGCGGCACCAACTGCGATGGGCAAGGACAATCCGTGCATGCAAGCCGCTTCCGTATTTGTCTAGCATCCTTAGCAACCCCACGCTGTGGCCGTTACTGTGGGTATTGGCGCGCCCGACGGCGTTTATAGCCGCAATCGCCGGTACGTTCTTAGTTACGCGGCTTTTTATTGCGCATGATTTGATGCGCCGGTTAAGCCGTGTGCGGCCGGGCGCGTGGTTGTTCTGGGCCGTGCCACTCAAAGACTTGCTCCAGGTCGGGGTCTGGGCGTTGGCGTTTGTGGGGCACACAGTCGAATGGCGCGGACAACGGTATAGACTTGGCAGTGGCGGTGAAATGACTCGGTCGGGCTGATCATTGAAGCTTCTTCGTCGGCGTGTTTTGACCGTGCTCGATGGTGCTCGTAGTTGCAATCCGATCGTTCCGCCCTTACGATTCGGCGCCGGTGTTTAGTGCCAGATTGCCGCGGTTGTTTTTGGTAGTGAAGTTCGAGGATTTTTGGATGTGCGATTTTTGATGTTAAACTGGCGCGACCCGCGCAACCCGAATGCGGGCGGCGCCGAGCGCGTGACCCTGGCACACTTGGCCGCATTGGTCGAGCGTGGGCACGAGGCGTATTGGTTTGCAAACAGTTTCCCGGGCGCAACTCGCACCGACACGGTGC
>JANWZY010000403.1 GCA_025061935.1 Verrucomicrobiia bacterium | reverse complement strand
GATATCTTCCATTGGCCGCGGACATTGACAGGCACCACATCCTAGGGGTAACCCGGCGCACCGAGCAACCCTCAGTTTGGCAGTTTAACCATGCCCGGCACATCCGCTATTGGGATAAAATGATGCGCGAAACCCACGCATTAACGACTGACCAATTTTGTACATAATCCAACACCATCCATAGCGCGTAGCCAATTGCGGCGCCGACACTCAACACAAGCGCGCCCAGCAGGATTTTCCCGAATCCTGTATCGCCGGCCAGCGGTATCCACAGGCTGCGCGCGCTGTATCCTGAGCAGGTTGCCACCGGATGCTTGGAAGATGCCACGCCCGCGGGTTTTGCCCCTACACCGCACCGCGCCCTATCGAACCGGTTCCTCCCGGCGCGCAGCTCAGCCGCGTAGGGCTTTGCGTTCACGCCGCGTTCGCTCAATGCGCTTACGTCTGTTCTTCCCGCAGACATTGTTAAGCCTCTTCGCCACTCGAATAACACGGCAGATAGCAGGATTGTTTCAGAAAAACTCATTGAGCCGGACAATTCTGCCCTTACGGCCACGGGACATGCGGACCCAGCAACGCGGTTTTGCAAAGTAGCGCGGCGGCTCATGCCCCCAGCACTCCAAGTACACCAACTCGCCCTTGTGACCGCTCCATTCGGGCAAGCTCGCTCGATACCGTACAGCGTATTAACCCGTGCAAAGCCCCCAAATAACCTGGAAGTACCCTGCGCTGCGCGATCAGCCGCGCCAAACGCCTCGCACGCCCGTTTGTTCGATGAACCTTAGGCCGAACAGGTCTCGCCTACTACTGGCCTGTGACGTTGACCTCTGGCTTTGACCCCGGGAGCTTGAGCTAGGCTAAATGACCGCTCGGAAAATCCTTCGGAGGGCAAACCGCAATAAAGCCGCTGAATCGGCTGTGGGAAATCGGCTTTGCCTAAAATTCTCTTGGCTTCAGCCCGGGGAATGTTATGCAGCCACCCCGCCCAGCCGATTCGGGACTTCAAAACAGGGCCGGAAGTCCGGAACGATGCACGAGCCACCGTAACGAGATGTGCCTAACTCCACCCGCTGTTTCCCGGCCCAACGTCAAACCCAGGTCTAAACAGGAATCATTCAGCCTAAAGGCTGGACACCAAATGGAAACGGGATGCCGACGCCTTAAACGGTAAAGGCTGCGCCGCCGCGCCGGGGCTGAGACAAAAGCAAAATTCGGGGGCACTACGGTTTCAGCGGCCGCGACAGAGCGTGCCCCTCCACCAGGCCGTTATGTGGGCGGCACCGCTCCACCGGCCCCGCACTGCAGTGTACGGGATTGACCTTGTAGTCGCGAGATAATCAGCAGTACAGCGGCATAAACTCCCTCCCCCATCGCGCAGAAGTATTCCGTTCCGGCGCATCAGCGCCTCGGCGGCAACAGCCCATCCGTTTTGCAAATGGCGTGGCGATCAGACCTTCTTCGGCATAGGCGTCCACGCGCCCTTGTTCGCGCTGCTTTTCAGGCAGGTCTGGATAAACGCAATCCCCATCCAGCCGTCTTCGACGGTCGCGTACTTCGACCCGTCGCAGACAAATTTCTCGCCAGCTTTCCACTTGCGCACGTCCGCCTCGAAATACCGGTGCAACCGCGCAAACGCGTCATGGAAGCCCTCGGTGTGCCCGGGCGGAATCGTCGGCTCAGCAAGCAGATCCGCAGGCATGTCCTTGGGT
>JANWZY010000402.1 GCA_025061935.1 Verrucomicrobiia bacterium | reverse complement strand
GGCCGAATATACACGCCTGCCATCGCCTGACAATGCAGCGTTCCGCAAGTGTGCTTTATGCAAAGGCGGGCATTAACAACTCCAGTTCGAGGTTTTGCCGTGGCTGCGGTCTGTGACCGCCGCATGTGCGGGACCGGGCCGAGGAGCTACGTCAATGCGTCTGCCTTAGGCGGTAAAAGGCCGCCGGGACGTTTGTGACCGGCACAGTCAACGTCACATGCCAGGGTTCATTCGTGACTGAATGCACCACGGCCCAGTCCGTGAGATTTGTCGAAACCAGCAGGTCGCAGACTGCGCCGCTGAAGCTGTGCAAGCCGAGCGTCAACATGCCATTTGTGGGCTGGCCGAGCACTTCAAGCCAAACGGGCACCACTTCGAGCCGCAAAACTGCGCCAGTGACTGCGCCATAAGCATTGGACACCACGACTGAATACTCGCCGGCATGCCACGGCTCGACACGCGTTAGACTCAGACATGCGTTGGTGTGGTCGGCCAATACGTTGGTAGCGTTGAACCACCATTGGTAACTTAGCGGTGTCACGCCGGACACAGTCGCGCAGATCGTCACGTTTTGGGTGGAACGCACAATGTGCGTCATTGGTGCGCCCCATACGGTGGGTTCGGCCAACACTGCCCGGTAGAAGCGCGCCGGCGCATCAGGAGGTATGCTAAGACTTGCCCAGCAATTCGTTGTCATGAGCACCGTGAGTGGCACCCAATCCACTAGATTTGTCGAGGTCTCGATTGCGTAATACCGGCTCGGTTCGCCCCGCAACAGCAGTTCGAGCGCGCCGGTTTGAGGCCGGTTGATCAACTCCAGTTTGAGCCGCACGTCCACATCGAGTCGTGCCACGGCGCTGGTGGCCAATCCGTATTGATTGGACACGACCACAAAGTACTCCCCCGCATGCTCTGGCTGTACGTTGGTCAGCACCAAGCACGCATTGGTTTGGCCCGCAAGCCGGTTGGTGCCGTTGAGCCACCACTGGTAATGCAACGCGCCGGAGCCGGTCGCGCTCACGCAGAGCGTAACGTTGCTGGAGGGTAATGTAAGTTGAGACAACGGTTGCTGGGTAATGACCGGGTAATACGGCGTAAATCTCACTTGGTCGAGGTAGCCACAGTCGTGGCCGCCGCTTCCGCTCGAGTTTTTACTATATATCCAGCGAATCGTGTGCGTCCCAGCCCGCAGCTCGACGCTATGCATTTCCCACTGCGTTTTTCTGATTAAGGTCGCGCCCCCTAATCCAGGTACGAAGAAAGATAAGTTATCTCCAGGAGCCGATGAACACCACCACCACCAGGTTAACATACCTGGGCCGGTCAGGCTCGTCTGGATCCACGACTCTTGACTGTCCCCGATGACTCCACTGCGTGCAGCGTGGAAGTCGTCGTATGCATTGGTTGTTTGTGCGAACCAGGGCGCGTGGCCGCCGGTCGTCCACACCAGTTCGGGCGCGTCCAGTGCGATGCCCAAAGGAATCTCGGGCACCACATCGAGCGCGGCTTCCGAGCTGCAGCTCGCGCCGAAGGCGTTACTGACAACGCAACTGAACCGAGCGCCTGAATCCGTCAATTGGCAGTTTGTGATCGTGTAACACGCTCCTGTGGCGCCTGGAACGACCTCGCCATCTCGCAGCCACTGATAGCTTAGTGGCCCGGTGCCTATCGCTTCCACACAAAACACCGCCGGATCGCCAGGACGTGCCATGCGGCT
>JANWZY010000401.1 GCA_025061935.1 Verrucomicrobiia bacterium | reverse complement strand
GGTTTCTACCTGCTGGCCTGCCCCTCCGACCAGGAGAATCTGAAACAGATCCAGCAGGAAGTGAGCCGTATTCTGCTGGCCCATCACCGGGGTGACCTGTATCTGGCGCTGGAGGCGGTCTCCTTGGCCGCGGCCGATTTCTACGAGCGCGCTTTGTTAAATCACATCAGGGCCTCACAAAACCCGGATGGGCGCGTCATGTACTATTTGTCCCTGCGCCCAGGACATTACAAAGAGTACCAGACGCACACGAACAGCTTCACCTGTTGTGTCGGTACTGGGATGGAAAACCATGTCAAATACGGCGAGGGCATTTATTTCCACGACAAGGATGGCTTGTGGGTCAACTTATTCATCGCGTCCGAGTTGAATTGGCGTGCGCGGGGTGTCAGGGTGAAACAGGAAACTGCGTGGCCGGAAGCTGATAACACGGTCATCACGTTCCGATGCGAGGCGCCTCAACAGTTCACCTTGCGGATTCGGCACCCGTACTGGGCTGAGAAACTAATCGTTAAGGTCAATGGCAAGCGTGTTGAGCAGTCCAGTACACCGTCCAGCTATTTCGAGGTGCGCCGAACCTGGCGGAATGGCGACAAAGTAGAAGTTGTCTTCCCGATGCATCTGCGGACCGAATCCATGCCGGATAATCCTAAACGGATCGCCGTTCTATACGGTCCGACGGTGCTTGCCGCTGACCTTGGGGCGATCGGCGATATGAATGCAGGCAAGCCAGGGTTCGTCCCTGTGATGCTTACGGAGGGCAAGCCGGTTACGGCGTGGGTTAAACAGATTTCTTCTCGGCCGCTCAGGTTCCGGACGGTCGGGGTGGGCAGGCCGCGTGACGTCGAGCTTGTGCCTTTGTGGCAGTTGCATGACCGGCGGTACACTGTGTATCTGGACATTTTCACGCAAGACGAATGGGCTGCGCGCGAAGCTGAGATTCGCGCTGAGGAACGGCGCCAGCTCGAACTCGCCGCGCGCACTACCGATATATTGCACATAGGTGAAATGCAGCCTGAGCGCGACCATAACCTCCAAGGCGAAAACACGTCGGTAGGCGAGTTCGAAGGGCACAAATGGCGGCACGCGACCGACGGCGGTTGGTTCAGTTTCGAGATGAAAGTTCCCGCTGATGCACCTGCGGAACTGATTTGCACTTATTGGGGCAGTGATACCGGCAACCGTGTGTTCGACATTCTTGTTGATGGCGAAAAAATTGCTACGCAGCGGCTTCGGGGTAATAGGCAGGGCCGGTTCTTCGATGTGAGTTATCCGATTCCGGAGCATCTTACGCGGGGTAAGGAAAAGGTAACAGTCAGGTTCCAGGCTCATACCAATGCAATTGCGGGCGGCGTGTTCGGCGTGCGCATGGTAAAAGCGCAAGCTGCGAACGCCGAGAAGCGCGATGCCGCAGGCGCAGGCGCCGCGCCGACCGCCTCCAACATTCTGCCGAACCCGTCATTCGAAGAGCTCGACGGCGATCAACCGCGTGGTTGGCGACGTGAGCGGTGGCAAGGCGACGGGACGCTCTCAGTTGCAAGCGTGGGCCGTACTGGGAACCGCAGCGTTGTGATTGCTTCGACAGCAGGTGCAGACATCGCTTGGGCTACAACCGTGGAAGTAGAGCCGAACGCGCGGTACAGGCTTTCAGGTTGGATCAAAACCGAGAACGTTGTGGCTACCAGCGGTATGGGTGCGCTTTTAAACGTGCACGGACTCGACGGCGCGGTCACCGAAGCTGTTACA
>JANWZY010000400.1 GCA_025061935.1 Verrucomicrobiia bacterium | reverse complement strand
ACGAATTACATGGCTTTTTTAAGATCGGTTGCTTCGCGCGAGTCAGACTGTTATTTCGCAAACTCTGCTCCTGAGTTGATCCAAGTTTACGAACTGGTCGCTGCCTCGATTTGCCGCGAAACGCCTCCCTTGCAACCACCTGTGGTCGAAATTGTATACCCACCAAATGGCTCACAATTTTGCTTCGGGCCAGGCATTTCCTTGCACGCCCGTGCCATAGATACTAACGGCTTTATTGCGCAGGTAAGTTTTTATGCCAACGGGGCGCAAATAGGCCAAGGGTTCCCAACAGATACAAATATTTACTCGCTGAATTTGGAAGGGTTTGTTTTGGGCAACCACGTCATAACTGCTGTCGCCGTGGACAATCAGGGTTTAAGCAGCACGTCCGCGCCGGTCGCGTTTACTGTGTTGGCTCCTGCTCAAGTAGATGCCGGCTCGCCAGTGACTTTGTTGCTTACCAATCAGGCTGCCACAATCCAGCTCCGGGGCAGGGTCATGAACGGTGGCGCGTCAGTTACATGTCTTTGGACCCAGGTCTCAGGACCAAGCCAGGTTAGCTTCGCTGATCGCACTGTACCAAACACCACAGCTACCTTCTCGAAAGCGGGGTTGTATCTCTTGAGGTTAATTGGAGGCAACAGTTGCGGAACCGACTCCGCAGATTTGACCGTTTCCGTCGTTACCAACGTGCCGCCATTGGTAGATGCCGGCCCGGATCGTGTGGTTTACCTGCCCCAAACCGTGGCCTATCTCGCCGGCGTCGTCAGAGACGATGGGTTGCTTCGCCCCGCCGTTTGCTGGTGGACGGATTTTTCAGCGCCTGCTGGAGCCACAACCGTCGGGTTTACGAACATTTCCACCCTAACCACCCTGGTTACCAATTTGACAGTCCCGGGGCGATACGTCTTTAGGCTATACGCACAAGACGGTTTGGCAACCAATTATGACGAATGCGTGGTCACTGTATTGCCCGCAGGCAGCCGCACATGGACTTACGACGCCGACTTCGAGGAAGGCGTGCTAATGAATGTGAACTATGAGGAGGTGCCTGACCAGCTCCAACTCAACCGCACAATAGAACCGTTCCCGTACGTTTGGATCGCCTGTTCCGGCCGCGGCACAATTGTGCGGATTGATGCTATGACCGGCGAGGTTCTAGGGGAGTACCGCACAGGGCCACAAGCCACTTACTATTCCTGGGATGGTATAACTTGGCGAAAAGTTGAGAATCCTAATCCCTCTCGCACGACAGTGGATAAGTACGGAAATGTATGGGTAGCTAACCGGCATGAGGTGAAGGCGGATGGCATTTACGCTGTAGAACCGTACTGGGGTAAATGCGGTTCAATCACGCGAGTTGGTCTGGTCATTGGTGGGACCCGTGGCAGGCTCGAACGCGTAACCAACGGTACGGAGGTTGTTACAAATTTCATTCCTGATCCAAAAGGTGAATACCTTAAACCGCCATTCAAGTATTGCACCGCAATAGACCGCGACGGGGACACCTACATCCGCACTTCTTTTGGACTTACGAATGTTCTGGATTGGCCTGGTCCGGTCACCAACGGCGCTAGCCTCGCAAAAGATGAATGTATCTTGAACTTCACGTTGGTGCCGTGCAATGGTACGCGCACTGTAGCAATCGACGCAAATAATAATGTCTGGGTGGGAGGGCGATATAATAACCACATGTTGGTGAACGGTGATACTGGGGAACTGGTGCCCGGCAGCGTGTTTTCCCACCCGGAT
>JANWZY010000003.1:15334-24497 GCA_025061935.1 Verrucomicrobiia bacterium | reverse complement strand
AGGCTTCGGCACACCTGATGGTGGTCCCAACGCACCTGTTTTCGCAGCGCTGCCCTTGTCCAGCGGTAAAGTGCTCATCGGCGGCAAGTTTACCAAAGTCGACGGGGTAAAGCGAAACTGTGTGGCCAAGTTACTGTCCAACGGCACAGTGGATCCGGACTTCGGAAACGGAATGAAGCTGTGCACAGGAGTCAGCCCGTGCGTTTACACGCTTGCACCATTCAGCCCAGAAAAGGTTTTAATAGGCGGTCGGTTCGACAGCGTAAACGGATTTGACAACATGTGCGTGGCGGTGCTAAACAGCGACGGCTCTACCGATACCAACTTCGTTTGCAAGATAGAAGGCAAGCCCTCAGGTGAATTGCAGCACGCGTACGTATTCGCGCTCCTGGTAGAAGATAACGGGATTTTAATTGGGGGCAGATTTCAGCTAGTCAACGGCCAATCTCGCGAAAATTTGGCTCGATTGCACCGTGATGGCACTGTAGATGAGTCTTTTAGATGCGACATTTGGGACGGCCCAGTACGACAAATACTTCCAATGGATTCGGCTCGCTTTTGTGTAGCAGGCGCATTCCACACACTTGCGGGGTTCTATAGGCCCGTAATCGCAGCAGTCATGCGAAACGGAACAGTGGATACCTCGTTCAAACATGGGCGAGTGGGGTTAGCTGCGTCCACATTTGCGGGCGTCCGAAAAATTGTTGAACTGCCGGACGGCAAAGTACTTGCAGCGGGGGTGTTCGACACAGTTCAGGACTTCCCAGTGAGAGCGGTAGCCCGGTTCTATACAGACGGGTCCGTGGATACGAACTTTGTCCCTGAATTGCTTCCCGCTGAAGGATGGGGACCCCCGCAAGTATATTCAGTCGCTTTCGAACCCACTGGCATAATTACAATCGGGGGGTATTTCAAAGCAGTAAATGGTGCAGGGGGATATTTACAAGGAATTGCTCAGCTCCTCACGAATGGAAAGGTACACACAAACTTTGCCAGCGGCTTGTCCGGCGTAGTTAATGACCAAAATGCCCCAGGCAGGGTGTACACAGTCCTCCGCCAACCAGATGGCAAGATACTTATTGGTGGCCAATTCGCCAAAGTTCACGGGGTTGGAAGGCGGAACCTCGCTCGGCTAAATCCCGACGGCACGTTAGACCAGTCCTTTACCCCATCGGTGGGCGAAAAGTGGGAATGGATTACAAGCCTGGCGTATCAGTCTAGGGGACGAATCATAGTCGGGGGCTACTTCAGTAGCGTAAACGGAATACCCAGGACTAACTTGGCATGCTTAAGGCTGGACGGAACCTTAGCCCCGGATTTCAACGTTGTACCAATCTTTCCGGAGTGGGATGGAATTACAGCCATCGCAGTCCAGCAGGACGACAAGATACTCATTGGCGGCAGTTTTAGTCAGGTACACGACAGGCAAGTAGCCGGGATTGCTCGTCTGCTACCAAATGGCGAACTGGATGTAAGTTTCGAGGCAAGTGGTGCGTATTCCGATATGAACCCGGGCACGGTTTTGGCCATAGAAGTCCAGCCCGACGGCAAAATACTAGTTGGTGGAATTTTCAACAAACTGAACGGCACACCGCGGTGCTCGCTCGGGCGACTCCAGCCAAACGGTTCGCTCGACTCCTCATTCGGTCAACAGCTTGCAGGATTCCGATGGCTGGACACCCGTGGGGGTTACATTTACAGTATCGGCGTTGGAAGCAACAACAGGATCCTGGTAGGCGGCGATTTCCACTTAGCCAATGGGACACCGGCGTGTCACTTGGCAAAACTTTTCGGTGTGTTCCACCCGATCGGTCCCATTAAACTCGGTATAGAGCTTACCCCAACAAATATGGTTGTTCTAAAATGGCCCACTAATCTGGGTCCCCTATCTGTTATCGAAACAGCCAAAATTCAAGGAACTAACACGCTGTGGACACGTGCACCCGGCACACCACACGTGTTGGAAACAAATTACATCCTGACACTGCCAATTCTGACGAACCGTTTCTTCAGACTTATCGGCGAGTAAAAACAAGCGAGTTGACCAAAATCCGAAAAAACATCCTCTATAGTACCGGGGTCGGACTTCCTCAGCCCGTGCAAAAGCCACCTGGGCTGAGCGTATAGAACGCACCTTCACCAACGCAACTGCCTAAACCCATTACTCCGCTGACGAATAACATGCCCCACAAACCGTTTGAGGCGCAGCAAAACTCTGAGCCTGGGGAAAGTCCGCACCCGACCTAGACCACATAACCCATTGGCGTGCACGCAACATAAAGTTGGCAACCAAACAGGGGCGAATACTGCCGCCCTTCACTGTGTGTCGCCCAGTTGGCACAGGGAACGTAGCAAGTGCGCACAAAAGCTTGACACCAAACTACATGTTAATGCAGCAGTGTTTGCGCACCTAACCCATGAAAGGTAATGAGTGAGCACCCGGAACCGCGCTCGGATCTGTGCTATGAGTTCAAAGAATAACACCAAAAAAAAAGCAATGAGCGCCAACGCGCTTGCGCGCCGACAAGAGGATCTGAGCCGCCGCAAATTTTTATGCCGCGCCGGATTGGCGCTTGTAGCCCCCACTATCTTGCCTGCGAGCGTGCTTGGCACAGAAGTTCGACCAGCACCCTCCGAACGGATTACCGTAGGCATTATCGGGTTCGGGTGGTATGGTGAGGTGAATACGGATGGGTTCCTCCGCCAGCCAGAGTGTCAGGTCGTTGCTGTGTGCGATGTTGACCAGCGACACTTGAAGCGTGGTATCCAGCACGTGAACGAACACTATGGCAATACCGACTGCAAAGCTTACAATGACTTCCGCGAATTGTGCGCGCGCAGGGATATTGATGTGGTGGTCATTTCGGTGCCTGACCACTGGCACGCGCTGATCGCGGTCGAGGCGGCGCGCCAGGGCAAAGACATCTACGGCGAGAAGCCGCTCGCACGCACCATTTCCGAGCAGCGGGCAATTGTGCGCGCAGTCCAGCAGCATGGGAGGGTTTAGCAGACCGGTTCATGGCAGCGGTCCGTGGCCAATTTCCACAAAGCCGCCGAAATAGTGAGGAACGGGCTAATAGGCAAAGTGACTCGGGTCGAAGTGGGCCTCCGCGCCGGGCATACAGACTACGCCAAGACAGGCGATAAAACGTCCGTGACCGAGCCGCCCACAGAGCTCGATTACGACTTCTGGCTCGGCCCCGCGCAGTGGATGCCCTACATCGAGGCGCGTCTGCACCGGAACTGGCGCTGGCATTACAACACCGGTGGGGGACAGTTGCTGGACTGGGTCGGGCACCACTGTGACATCGCCCACTGGGGCCTGGGTTTCGACGACACCGGCCCGCTCGAGGTCGAGGGCACGGGCGAGTTCCCACCAGCAGACGCGGTATGGAACACGTGCACCAAGTACTGGATCAATCTCAAGTACCCGGGCGATGTCACAATGGTAATTGCGGGTGGTCATCCGGAAATACGATCAGGTATTAAATGGCTCGGCACAGACGGCTGGGTCTGGGTCAACCGTGGCGGATTCGAGGCGTCCAACCCGGAGTGGATCGAGATGCAGCGGCTCCCAGAAGAGCTACGTAAGGTCAAGCTGCCGATTTCGACAGATCACATCCGGAACTTCCTCGACAGTGTCAAATCGCGAAGCCCGACCATCACACCCGTTGAGATCGCGCATAATTCGACCATACCCGGCCATTTGGGCCTTATCTCGATGCTCTTGGGGCGCAAAATCAGGTGGGATCATGGAAAGCAACAGATCATTGGCGATCCGACGGCCACAAAGTTACTCGGGCGCGAGTACCGCGCGCCGTGGCGGCTGGGGTAAACCGCACGGTGCCGACGTACAACCCTCAAAGGACAAATGCGTGCGTACCAGCGGAATCCTCTGTTGCAAAACGACATCTTGCCTGTCGAATTCGTGCTGCACCCGTCATGGTGGTATGTGCACGCGGGGATCACGTTCGACCGCGACTTCTTTTTCCATCCGGCGCGGCGGGTCGAGGCCGAGCGGAAAATGGAACAGGTCCTGTTCGAGCGGTTCGGCCAGTACGGCTTCGGCGCAGACCACGACCGCGACCTGCCGGTTATCGGCGCGATCCACAACGCTGCAGGTTTTTTTGTGTCCGAACTGCTCGGTTGCGAGGTCAGGTACAAGAAAGATGCTGCGCCCGAGGTCGTCCCGGCAGGACTCCCCAAGTTGGACATAGACCCTGACCGGCCTTTTCACAGTAAGGCTGCGGAGAGGCTGGCGGAATTGCAGGCGCGGCTCAAGGCCCGATTCGGCTACTTGGTGGGTGACATCAATTGGGGTGGGGTACTGAATATTGCGCTCGATCTGCGCGGCCAGGACGTGTTCCTCGACATGATTGACGAGCCGGAGCGTACCAGGGTGGAGTTCAGAAAAATCGCTGCGGTCATCGAGCGCTTCGTCACGGGCATCCAAGCCGAGACCGGTTCAAGCTCGATCTCGGTCAACCGCACCGTCAGGCACATCCGGCCAGCGGTGTTCCTGCACTCCGAATGCGCGCATACGATGATCTCACTGCAGCACTACGAGGAGTTCATTCTGCCAATTGACATCGAGTGGTCGCGTCGGCACCGCCCGTTCGGCATCCATCACTGCGGGAGTGACGCGCATCGGTTCGCCACAGCTTACGCAAAAATCCCGCACCTCGATTTTCTCGACGTCGGCTGGGGCAGCGATGTGGCCTTGCTGCGCAAGCATCTGCCGAACACTTTCCTTAACCTTCGGCTTGACCCCGTGAGCATGACGCGCTGGAGCCCCTCTGAAATCCGCGATACTGTCAGGCGCCTTGTCGAAGCATCGGGCAATCCTTGGCTCACCGGCGTCTGCTGCATCAACATGGACCACACCGTCCGTGACGAACAGATTCGGGCGATGCTCGATGCGGTGATCGAGCTCCGCGCCGAATACCGCGCAACGCTCTCGATCGCCGAGTGATACCACCATGACTTTCAATCATGCGCTAATGCCCCCGGTTCATCACTGACGTCTGTTCGCCTAAGCCCCGCTTAAACGTAGTCACCCAGATACTGTAGAAAGCAACTGTGCCCACCGTGCTGCCGCCGTCTTGCCGGCAGAAAAAAAACCGGCTCTTGGATGACCATGCTCCGTCATGGCCGGGCTTGGACAGCGTCACGTAGCCGCGTTTGTTAAAACGCGGGAGCGCTGGTCCCGGTCTTGGACGGTGCTCCTCTGTCTGCGCAGTTGGCCCGCGTGCGGACGCGACAGAGTGCGTCGCCTCCAACTACCACGAAGACCGCGACGCCCAGCCCCGATACGTCTGCTCCGTGCGCCACGACCGATGCAACGAGCGCAACCGCCGGATTAACTGTTGCTCCCATTCCGTCCGCTCGGCTCGGCTCGGTCCAAACCGGCTAAACCGTGCGCTACAAGCCCGTTCGTTGTCCCGGCTTTAGCCGGTTCTCCACCCACCGTCTGCAAACCCGTAACCACGGGCCCGCCAATTCCACCTTCCCTCTCTGCCTCGACCGGGGAGTGTCCCTTCTCCGCTCTGGGGAGAAGGTGGCCGCAGGCCGGATGAGATGCGGCGCACTGACTCTGCAAATGTGCCGGAGGGTGAGGTGTCGAATCTTTCTGTGCGCCCGACTCGCGCGCCACCTTGAAAAACCAGTTCAATGCCTCCTTCCAAGCCGCCAGCTTTTCGGCAGGCGGCTTCCGTTCCTGTTCCACTGTCTCAATAAAACGACGGGCTGAAGCAACATTCACCGCCCAGCGCCTTTCCTTGCACTCGTGCAAATACCGGGCAGTCACCCGCCGATACGCCTCCCGTTGACTCGCCGGCCACGGCTCGTGGGCCAGCACCTCGGCCCAGCCGGGAAACCAAACCCGCTTTTTGTTCATTTTTAGCGTCTGCGCAAACCAAAGCCAGTTTGTCTTTCGCACTCAAAGTCACAAGCTTAAACTGCGACTAACCTCAAGTCTGGCATCCGACTGTATCAGTTGAAAAAAATGTCAAAAACTTTGTTGACACTCTTGGCCCAAGCTGTCAAACTGTCGCCATAAAACGGTCGGGACAAGCCTTTGTCTTTGGACAATCCATTTTGTCCCAATACTACTGTTAGGCGGCATCGAGTGCCGTGCTTCCAATTCTCATCACCGTGCTTGTGACAACTCCGATTCTGGCGCTTGGGACGTGGCTGTATTTGCGACGCCGCACGATCTCGCCGCGCACTCGTATCGCACTGACGGTCGTCTTGTTTTTGTTTGTGCTCATCGCTGGACCAGCCATCTTTCTGATGTGGAGTTACGAGGGGACGAGCAGAGAGATTCTTGCGACAGGGCGAGGAGGCCGGCAGTTTCTCAGTTACTTGCCGTTGCTCTGGTTGGCTGGCGTTCTTAGCATTGGTGCTCAGTTGTTACGTCTCGGTCGTAGCAAAGGTGAGTTATGACGATGTTGTCGCCTAACCAGTCGCTGGAGGCAACAGCCGCCCCGCCACGCTGCGCTTGATTGCAGATAACAGATTTGAAATTGTTGATGCGGTTGCAGCCGATCCCGCACGGTGCGGGACGGCGGTCGCTGAGTTCGGTCGTTAAGGATCCTCGAACGCGGCTTGTGAAAATCCACGATTTATCGCTATCAGAGCTTGAGCATTTGCACGGCAAGGCATTGCTTCCCGTTTTCCGATTGTTCGACGAGCTGGTATGTGCTCGCAGATTGGCTTCTTCCACATGCGAATCCATTGCGGCTCGTCGTTTCCGCCGCAGCAGCGTGAGAGCTTTCTGCTTTCGACAGCCCAGCGACGGGTATTGCCGCGATACCGTCGGATCCTCGACATTTATCGTGAGCACCGCGCCGATTTTCAGTCCTTTGTTCCGCACGATGCTGTTGCATTGGAAAGTGAGTTCGAGTTGGCGATGCGCAGTCCGACCGCAGAGCTTTTCGAGCATGATCCACCAACCATTTCGCTTTTCGCGCGCGAGGTTGCGCGAGTCTTGCACCAGCTTTCTTCAAGACTGAAAGAGTTGGCCTACCAATGACGAGTCCTAACCGTGTACTGCAGCGAGCGGACGGATGCGGCGCAGGCAGACGGTGCGCGCAGGTTATGAGGCATCGGGCATGACAGGACCGGGTTAATTCCCGACAGCGCGCAAGGACGGCCAGTGAGTCCGTGAGTGAGGCGAGACCGGCACTTGTGACGAAGAACGTTTTCAACGCGTGCTTTCTGTTGGTCGTTTCGTGCGTTTGCACTAGCTGTCTGCTCCCAGGGCCGCGCGTGTTAAGCCCGGGTGTTAAGGGCGTCGTTGTGGACGCTGAGACTGGCGCCCCTGTGGGCGGCGCCGAGGTTTTCATATCGTACGCAACTTCATGGCTGGGGCGGGAACGTACGAACATTGTGACAGGCGCAGTCGAGCCTGTCCCGCCGTTTACTGATCAGTTTGACGCACCGAGCATGGAGTGGGCATTGCGGAAAGCGCGCCTGCCAATTGTGGTGACCGGTGCGGACGGCCATTTCTCGATTCCGCCCGATAAACGCTGGACGATCTATCCGGAAATTTTGCCCCGGGGCGTGTTGGTTGTCCGGCACCATTCTTACACCCCGATGATGCTGTACGTGCACGCGCCTCCGAGCATAGTGGATGTAGGCCATGTCCGGCTGAAACCGCTAGTTAGATAACGCAATTTCAACAAAGTTCGTGCAACAAACGTTTGCGCGCCCAAATTCCGTAGGCCCCGTGATGTAAAAAGCTTAATACGACTTTTTGCCGCGTCCACTTGTGTTTTTTTGGTGTGGTTTCGCCGGCTTGACCTGAGGGGGCGACGGCCGTCCGACGCAGGGTTGTCTTTAGGCGTGACGATACACGTGCCTGGCCCGAAAATGACCCAACAAGCGCGTATCATTCGCTGAACAGTCGCAATGCCTCAGTTTGATTACACAAAGGCGGATGCAATGGCTATGCCGGTCGAGCCGGTCGAGCCGGACAGGTTCGATTTCGACCGGTTCGAGGCATTCGCTGCCGAGGCCGACCGGCGTTACGCCGAATTCCTGGCCAGACCCAGCGGTGTGGCCGTGTGGCAACGTGTGCGCGTGGGCGAAGTGTTCCGTGACGCATGCCGTGACATGAAACTTTCGCTCCGGCTACAGCTTGGCGGCCTGACCCGGGCAATGGATTATCTCACCGACGCCCCTCCATATCTTGAACCGTGGTATGGGATCGGCACCACCGCGGGCGCGTTCGGGGCCGAGTACGAATGGCCGCCGGGCCAAGCCCCCGTGGTCAAGCCGCTCTGGCGCACGCTCGACGAGCTGCCCGAGCTGGTCGCACGGCCACTTGAGGATGCGCCCATTCTACGTTACACACTTGACACGATCGAGTACTTTATTGAGCAGACGCGGCGGCGTGTGCCCATCTCGTGGTGCGATATCCAGTCGCCAATCAATGCTGTGGGGGGATTGGTCGAGATAACGGAGTTTTTCATGGCCATGCGTCAGGAGCCGGACCGCGCTAAAACCGTGTTATCCGCGCTGGCTGACGAGATCATCCGGTTCACGAAAGTACAAACCGAGCTGATAGGTCCTGCACTTGCACGGCCCGGGCACGGATTCGCCAGCGCACGCACAGGCGTAGGGATCGGCTTAAGCACCGACAACCTGATCATGATTTCACCGGCCATGTACGCCGAGTTTTGCGCCGAGCACACAGCCCGAATCGGGAGCCATTTCGGCGGGGTGGCCATTCACTGCTGCGGCAATTGGGGACGTTGGCTCGAGGCGGTCAAACAAATCCCAAACTTGATCATGGTTGACGGTGCATTCAGTCCTCAGACCGATCCCGATCCATGCCATTGCGAACAGTTTAGAGATGCGCTGGCTACTACAGGCATCATTTTGCAAGCGCGAATTGTCGGTGATCCTGAGGAAGTACTCGCCCGGGTCAAACGCTTATGGCAGCCAGGCGTAAAATTGATCGTTGTGACGCACGTCCAAGACCCAGCGGCGCAACACCGCCTTTATATGGCAATCCATGAGTGGTGTAGCTGAGGCAATTCCCTCCGGAGGGAGTCTTGTTGGCATCTGAATCCACTTGGAAAAGGCGTTAAGGAAAGCGGTGTGTTCACAAAAAACCGAAAAACTGAGTCCTGCCAACCGGTCCATTTTCACTTCGAAA
>JANWZY010000003.1:2435-15324 GCA_025061935.1 Verrucomicrobiia bacterium | reverse complement strand
TAGACCATCCAGCATATCTAAAAGGCCTGAGTATAGCCTAAGCCCGGTCGCGTGCAAATCGCAATCCGTCAATTCGACCGTGATAACCTGAGCAAAAAGGTCGGGGAGCGTACCAGTCGCGGGAAATCACAAAGCACGTAGCACACCGCCAGGCACTAAAGAAAGTCCTATTTTCCAGTTGTGCGCCGTTTGTCCAACTACTGAAAGCAGGATGGCTCTTTCCTAGAACAATTCGGCATTGGGGAGCAGCCTGCAATTTTAAAAGGTCAATATCGCAAAAGTTTAGTGTGCCGCATCGCAGATAACTTTTTTGGTACGCGCATCTAGTTAGGTGTCTGCAGCCTTGAAATCCCGCTGAGGAAAACATCAACAAAAGCGCAGATTCCTCCCCACATTGAGGTCCGGCTAGAAAGCTGGTAAGTTATTCCACTTCTTCCTCGCCACCAGGTGATGAGCGTGTCCTCATCAGTGCCTAGAACTATGGGCCTAATGACGTTTCCGTCGAACGGTCTCTATAAGGTTCGTCATGCAAAATTTCGCGGGCACACTATGTTTTCGACATTTTCCCAGAAACGGCTCGATGATGTAGCTGCGCAGGATCGCGTCCGGTAAACGCCCGCTCCCGCCTTCCCATAAAGGCCCATCTGGCAATGAGATAACCCGATAAACCTAGAGAGGCATTTGCGTCGGACGAGATAGCAAACTGCCACTGCCCCGCACAATCTTGAGTGCTGAATAAACCACGTGTCGAACTTCCGTTTTTTGGGAAAACGATCAAATTTTCAAGGTCATCCAGTGGCTGGGCCTCTGGTAAACCAAAGTCACACAACCGCGACTTCGCTCGCGACGGTGAAGGCGAACGGGGGAAGAGAGGATCGATGCGAAGTACCACAGGTACGCCAGAAGTACGCAGTGTACGAATCCCATCCAATCTTTTTTGCACACAGGGCGCGCTTGGGTCATAAAACGCAGCGGCTTTGTCACGCCAAAAAAGCCATGCTGACCTCGACCTGCACAGGCGGTTGGCCCACTGCAGCCCATTTAGCTTTTAACGGATGGTTTGGCGGAACGTACATGAGCCCTTTTAACAAAATGAGGTACTCAGGCCTTGCAGCCAGCGCAGGATTTTTGGTGATGATCGTCACTGTGCCAAATCTGTGTCGGTACGCAAGGATGCCCTCCAAAGCAAGCATGGTTATGGCGCATCCTCAACTCGAGCGGTTGGAACGGGTCTGTGCTGTTTGACAGGTGCACGGGCGCCGGCGGAACGTTGAACCGGTCAAGATCGGCGAGGTCCCTGGCTAGCATCCGCGCGAAGTCGCGTTTGGGTGAAGCCTGCTGTGGTTCGTACGACCTCGCGTAACAATACACACAACCATGCGCGCAACCTGTATAGACGTTGATGCAGTACCTGTGGCCGCTTGGGAACTCGCGCTGAGACGCGAACGGGCAATACCATTTGATAAGGCGCGGGCGCGTGGGGGCCAGAACCGGCCTTTCTGAGTTGTGCGGCAGGAAATACCGCGCCAGCGCAATCTGTTGTTCGACCGTACACTTTTCCCAGACAGGTCTGTACCGCGCGTCCACGCGTCGCACAATTTCAGCGATCGAAGTCCGGCAATCGTCCCCACCCGCTGTCGGAAACGAACGCTCAACGAACTCCGAAACGGTGAAAAGCTCGGCACCACGCATGAGACATAGAAACTTCGGCCCCAGCCAGCTACTGCGCAAGCATCAGGACGAATTCTTGCACACCCGTTGCGCTCGGTGCACAAACACGCTGCGGGCATCCAACCAATGCTTCATCCCTTGAGCATTATCAGTCTGCGCACCGCGTCGCAAATATGTTGAACCCCAAAACCGAAATGATCAAACAACTGCTCGGCCTCGCCCGATTCAGGAAACACGTCGCGCAGCCCGAGCCGGATCAGGCGCGCCGGCGCGCGCTCGGCTATCACCTCTGCAATCGCGCTGCCAAGCCCGCCGTAGATGTTGTGGTCTTCCACGGTGACAGCGGCACCCGTACGGCTCAACACTTCGACGATCGCGTCAACATCGAGCGGCTTGATGGTGTGCACTTCGACCAGTGTCGTCTTGATGCCCTGTTCGGCGAGCTTGTCTGCGGCGACTATCGCGCGCTTGAGCACGGGGCCATTTGCGAAAATTGCGGCGTCGGTGCCGTACTCGCGGACAAGCCGCAACTTGCCAAACTCGAACCCGACCGACTCGTCGAAGATCACAGGGTCGCGTCCGCTACCAATGCGCAAGTAAACCGGTCCCCGCCGGTTAGCTATCGCCAGCGTGGCCTTGCGTGTTTGGCCGGCATCTGCAGGCACGACAATTTCGATCCCGGGAACGGCCCGCAAGATGCCGATGTCCTCGAAGACCATGTGCGTGACCCCTTCCCGCTCGCCGCCGTAGATGCCGCCGTTCAGCCCGACGAATTTTACGTCCAGGCCCGGGTAGGCGACAAACGTGCGTATCTGTTCGCATGCGCGCATGGTGATGAAGCAGCCGTATGTGCAAAAGAACGGCTTCAGTCCTGCTGAGGCGAGCCCGGCTGCAAATGCGACTGCGGCCTGCTCACAGATACCGACCTCGAAGACGCGGTCCGGAAACTTCTCGGCAAATGCTGTAGCACGTGCGGCTTTGAGTGAGTCGGCTGAGAGAAGGCAAATCCGCGGGTCCGCAGCGGCAGCTTCGATCAACGCGGTTGCGAATGCGTCGCGCGTGCTCGCCATCGTGTCGGTGGGAATGGTCCTGGCCATATCGGGATTGCTGGCTATGCGCTCAAATGTTTCATTGCGGACTCGTACTCGGCCCGGCTCGGAACACGCTTGTGCCACGAGTTATCGTTCTCCACGAACGGGATGCCTTTGCCCTTGATCGTCCTTGCTACGATCACAGACGGCCGGTCGCGCTCGGCCTGCGCCACCTCGATCGCGCTCAAGATTTGGTCGAAATCGTGCCCGTCAATCTCTTGGGTGTGCCAGCCGAACGCTGCGAACCGGCCAGCTATATCTCTCAGCCCGCTTACTTGCTCGACGCGCCCGCAGCTCTGCCAACCGTTGTGATCAACGAACACGATCAACCGCCCCAGTCGCATGTGCGCGGCGCTCTGGATCGCCTCCCATACAATGCCCTCGTTCAGCTCGCCGTCGCCGGTCACAACGTAAACGAAGTAGTTCTTGCCGAGCAGCCTGCCAGCGGCGGCCATGCCGGCACCAAGCGCGATGCCGTGCCCGAGCGAGCCGGTTGTCATGTCAACGCCGGGCGTTTTCTTCATATCGGGATGACCTTGGAGTGGCGAACCGAGCTTGCGCAACGTTGGCAGCCAATCGAGCGGGAAAAAACCGCGCCGCGCTAGCGCAGCGTACCAGGCCGGACAACCGTGGCCTTTGGACAAAATAAACCTGTCGCGGTCGGGCCAGTCCGGACGCGCCGGATCAATTCGCATGACCTTGAAATACAGCGCGGTCACCAACTCGACCACGGACAACGACGCGCCCGGGTGGCCATCCCCGGCCTGATAAATCATCGTGAAAATGTCGCGCCGCAGTGTACGCGCGGTCTCAATCAACATCGGTACTTCGGGCCTCATACCCTGGTTCACTCAACTGCAACCGGGCTGAATCCTTTCAGAACGCCGCGTCAAGCTCAAGGCCGGATGCTGTGCCGCACGTCCAACCGCTCGGCGCCATGAACAAACCGAAATGTGTTACGAACGAAATAGCGGCGCATCCGCGCGAGCCGAACGGGATAGCCGTGCCAGCGCCTCGAGCATCTGGCTCCAATCCAAGCCTCAGCAAGACGGTAGTGACAAACCACGACCATCCAAACGCTGCGCCACGGTCAAAGTATGCTGTGTCAATGGAGCCGTCGAATAACCGACCCGAGTCCGGAAGAGGACCGCGCTTCGAAACGAAAGAGATCAAAAACTTCATTACCCCCGCCCGACGCTTTGCATGCGGGAGTGCGGCAGCTCGCTGCCGCTTGGTGACAGCGCCGGCTTTGCCTGCGCTATCCATCGGTATATCCATCTCGCAAGTGATTTGAGGCCGAACACAGCCCCACAGCGCGACCCACTCAGCCTAAAAGCTGTACTACGAACACAAACGGGATGTCGTCACGCAACTGTGTGTGGCCATGCCATTGGGATTGGCCAACTCATCATGTGGCGCCAAAGCGCGGTCGTGAGGAAGCACATCCCTCCATCAGGCTTATGCGGCACGCCCCGCCCAATCAGCGCCGCCCCGCTTGCACGGGATTAATCTTGCGCTGCGCCAATGCGCCCACCGGCTTCGGACGCTGCCAACGTCGCAGCCAATCGCCACGACAGAGCTGGGCGCGCCGTGCCACCGACCGGTTATGTGCCCTCCAACCTGACAAAAATTTTGTCCCAGGTGGGACAAAAATTTTGGAGTGTCCCGTAGCCGCGTTTTTCAAAAGGCGGAGTTGCCGCTCAACTCACCAAGCCGATGTGATCAAAACTTTAACTTGGCCGAAATGCGCGCCTGTAAGTAGCTGCATTTGTAAAAAAGCGGCCCGTCCCGTATGGCGCTGTGTTTTTCCAGCCCCCGGCTGGCTCGGATGCGGGCGCGACAGAGCGCGTCCCTCGACCAAAACCCATAGCTTCTCTGAAAGCGCTGCTCGGTCAGTGCCGTTCCAGAATTGTTCGCAATTGTCTGGTTGCGATTGTTCCAAAGCACAGCATTCCGTCATAACAGGTTCATGGCTGACGCGGTGAGTCGGCACGCGCAGTGCCTTGGACCTGATCGGCTGCGGTGAAAGCCTGGCCCCTCATGCGGACGCTAAAAAAGGTTGTTTATGCGCATTGGTTTTGATAGCGGTTTGCCGAGCCGGCATGATCCGGCCTTCGAGCCAGGTGATTTAACAAACTGATGAAGCCCAAGGTACTCGGTCTGGTCCATACCTCGGCGATGCTGGTACCGATGTTCCAGCAGCTATGTCGCGACAAGCTGCCCGGGGTCGAAGCGTTCAACATTGCCGACGACAGCCTGATCAAAGACGTGATTCGTCACGGCGGCCTCACCCCCGCAATAGCCCGGCGCCTCCTCCAACACATCTTTTTGGCCCAGGACGCCGGCGCGGATTACATCATGGTCACGTGTTCGTCTGTCGGGCCTGCGGTTGAAACTGCTTCCAGCCTGTGCCAAGTGCCCGTGCTGCGGATTGATCAGCCGATGGCAGACAAGGCCGTGCAGCTCGGCACGCGGATCGGCGTGATCGCGACGCTCTCGACCACGCTCGAGCCGACGGCAGACTTGATCCGGCGCAGGGCCGCAATAGCGCACAAGCATGTCCAGCTCGAACCACACCTGTGCGAGGGCGCGTTCGACGCACTGGTACGCGGGGACGCAGCGCGGCACGACGCAATGATCAGGGATGCGCTCGTACGGCTCGGCCAGCGGGCCGACGTGATCGTGCTGGCGCAAGCCTCGATGGCGCGCGTTGCCGAAGCTTTGGACCCCCGCACCGTGAATGTGCCGATCCTTGCAAGCCCATCAATCGCATTTGAGTACCTGGCCGGTGCATTGCAGCGGCTTTAACAGACGCGCTACCAAAGATACCGCGCGGCACACGGCACAGCCCGGCATTCTCACCAGATGAACCAGACACTGCGCAAACTTTGCTTGGGCGGCGCCGGGCTCGCGCTTGTGCTCCTTGTAGTCGGGCTTGTCACGGCGAATCGCGCGCTTTGGCAGCCTGCGGCAGTGGCATGCGCGGCCGGGCTTGCGATCGGGTTTGGCGCAGTGCCGTGGCTACGGACATACCAATTCACGGCCTGGATAGTTTGCGCTGTGACCGCTGCAATGCTGTATCCGAACGCGTTTTTGAAGTGGGGCGAGTTCGACCTGCGGAACCGGTGGCTCATCACGCTTGTTGTCCAGGCGGTCATGTTCGGCATGGGCACACAGATGAAGCTGCGCGATTTCGCCGGCGTGGCCCAAATGCCGTGGGCAGTGTTTGTCGGCGTGCTGGGCCAGTTCACGATCATGCCTCTTGTGGGCTACGGCCTGACGCGGGTGTTCCGGTTCGAGCCTGAAATAGCCGCAGGCATAATTTTGATCGGCTCGTGCTCGGCGGGACTTGCATCAAATGTGATGGCATGGCTCGCGCGCGCAAACCTGGCGCTGTCGGTCACGCTCACGAGCCTGACGACGTTGCTCGCGCCGGTGATGACGCCGCTGTGGATGAAGTTGCTCGCCGGCCAGCTTGTCGAGGTGCGGTTCTTCAACATGATGATGGAAATCATCAAGATTGTGCTGGTGCCAGTTGGCGCGGCGCTGTTGGCTGACCACCTCAAAAGCGCGCCTGCGCAGAACCGGCGCGCGACCGAGGCGATAGCAATCGCAGGCGCGGCATGGCTCGCATTTGTGGTTGCGGGCGGACGCGGACTGATTCTCCCAACCGGGCTTGGGCCGGCCGGTGCAATTTTCGAGCTTGTAAACCTGTTGCTGGGGGCGGTGCTGGCCGGCGCAGCGTATCACCGGCTCGCAAAGCTTTGGTCGAGGCTGCCGCAGCTCATGCCGCTGGTTTCGATGGCTGGCATTGTTTACTTCACGACAGTCACAACTGCCGCCGGGCGCGACAACCTGCTCAAGGTCGGCGCGCTGCTTTTTTGCGCGGCAATAATCCACAACCTGGCCGGCTACATGCTCGGGTACAGCCTGAGCCGGGCGTGCGGACTCGACATCAATTCTGCGCGCGCGGTCGCGTTCGAGGTCGGGATGCAAAACGGCGGAATGGCTTCCGGCATAGCTGGTGCGCTCGGCAAGCTCGGGACCATGGGCCTTGCAGCGGCAATTTTCAGTCCCTGGATGAACGTTTCAGGCTCACTCCTTGCAAACTACTGGCGCCGCAACCAAGCCAAGCCGCATACCTCGAGTGACGCGAAGGCGCCATGACTCGGATAGTACGGATCTGCCAAACACCACTCTCCGGAACACGCACAAGTTGGTAACGAGTCCAAGCCGAACCGGCTGACTTGCAACTGCTATGCCCGGTTTCAGGCAAGGCTCCCCTTCCTCCTCAGCAATTCGTAATGGTACAGGGCGACAATGACGAGCGGGTGCTTGATTTTGCCCGAGCTGATCAGGTCCGGCACTTCGTCCACAGGCACAAGCCGCGTCACCAGCTCCTCCGCAAAATCAAACGCAACAGGATGCACCCGGCGACAGTTCTCGATTAACACTGCAAAACACCGGTTGTTCATTATGGCCGGGTTAGCAAAAACTTCGCCTATGACGCGCGCGTTTTCGCCTTCGTAGCCAGTTTCCTCACGCAACTCGCGAATAGCCGTGGCTTCCGGGGTGGTGTCGCCAGGGTCCATCATGCCGCCTGGCACCTCGAGTTCGATCGTGTTCGAGCCATGCCTATATTGCTCGACCATGACGATTTGGCGGTCGGGCGTAACTGGCACAACGTTCACCCAGTTGACCGACTCGATGATGTAAAAGTTGTGGGGCTGCCCCGTCTTGGGCGAAATTTTCCAGTCCGACCGGACGCTGAATATGCGGTAGTCCCCGACCCGTTCGGATTTGACATGTTGCCAAGGGCGAATCACGCTGCTAGAAAAGCCGGGCGCGAGGCAACAATCCAGACTTTTTGTGCTTGGCACAACAAACAGAGAAACCCCGATACTACGGGACTCGTAGCACGGCCTGCGCCCGTGCGCCACAACAACTTTGCCGCGCACACCAAGCGCGGGCAGAGCAAATGCACCGATACGCTTGGAAAAAACTTATGAAGCTGGCCCAATATGCCCTAGCCGTAAAAATCGGCACTGGCGCGCGGGGACTCAGCCCGAGTCGCGCGCGCATGCGCGCACCGGTGCATGGGTGCAACCCACCGAATTGAACAGACGAGGATTGAGACCGAGATCGCAGAAACGATGAATCCGGCAGTTTCAGGGAAAACTTCAAATTCGAACGCTACGGCGCCGCTTGTGCGCACCTTGGGCATAATCGGTGGCGGACAGCTTGCGAAGATGACTGCAATAGCTGCGGCGCAACTCGGTTGCCGCATCGTCGTTCTGGAACGCAGCGCCGACTGCCCCGCCGCGAGCGTCGCCGCACAAACGCTCGTTGGGGACTTGAACGACCTCGATGCGCTGCTCCGATTGGCGGGGATGGTGGAAGTTGTCACTCTGGAGAACGAGTTTGTGAACCCGGATGTGCTGGCCCGAGTCGAGCAGGCTGGGCACGCGGTTTGGCCCACGGCTAGCACTATGCGGCTAGTGCAGGATAAACTGATCCAGAAGGAAACTTTGCTACAGGCCGGGCTGCCCGTGCCGCGGTTCGCGCCTGCGCCCACACTCGAAGCGGCGCTGGCGGCCGCTGCGCAGTTCGGCTGGCCGGTCGTGCTCAAACGGCGGAAGCTCGGCTACGATGGCAAAGGCAACGCAACTGCGCGCAGCGCTGCCGAACTCGAGTCTTCCTGGGCGTACTTGGACGGCCTCAAGAACCCACTGTACGTAGAAGAGTTTTGTCCGTTCCGGACCGAGCTGGCAGTGATCGTCACCCGCTCACGAACCGGTGAAGCCGTAGTTTACCCCGTGACCGAAACCATTAACCGGAACCACATTTGCAACATAACCAAGACGCCTGCGCCTGTGCCGCGCGATACAGCACAAAAAGTGGTGGAGCTGGCACAGCGTGCAGCGGATGCAATTAACATGGTGGGAAGCATGGGCCTCGAGCTGTTTTGGCGCGAAGACGGCACAGTGCTAATCAACGAAATTGCGCCGCGCGTGCACAATACGGGTCATTACACCATTGAAGCCTGTGAGTGCTCGCAGTTCGAGAACCACGTGCGGGCTGTGCTCGGGTGGCCGCTCGGGTCCCCGGCCATGCGCGCACCCGCAGCAGTGATGGTTAACTTGTTGGGCCACGCCGAAGGCATAGGCACGCCGTTCGGCCTAACCCAGGCGCTGAGCGTGCCAGGCGCGCACGTGCATATTTACGGCAAAACGCGCACCAGCCCCGGGCGCAAGATGGGACACGTGACAGCTCTGGGCCAGACACTGGACGAGGCGCTGGCGCTTGCGCAGCGGGCAGCCAATTGCATACGATTCGGCCAGCCCGAATGAAAAAGTCAAACAACGCAGGCGGCGTCGCCGCGAAACGCACCGCGCCACTCGTAGGCATAATAATGGGCAGCGACTCGGACTGGCCCACACTCAAGCCTGCGGCTGAGGTGTGCGCCGAGTTCGGCGTGCCTTACGAAGTCCGAATCGTATCAGCGCATCGGACGCCGCGCGACATGGCGCGGTACGGCCACACAGCAGCGGCGCGCGGACTTAAGGTTATCATTGCCGGTGCTGGTGGCGCTGCGCACCTGCCGGGCATGGTGGCAAGCCACACCGTGTTGCCCGTCATAGGCGTGCCGGTACAGTCTTCGGCATTGAACGGGCTGGACTCGCTACTCTCAATTGTGCAAATGCCTGCAGGTGTACCCGTGGCAACTGTCGCGATCGGGAACGGCCGCAACGCCGGGTTGCTCGCGCTGCAAATTCTTGCGGTGTCGGATCCGCAACTGCGCCGCGCACTTGAACGGTTCAGGGCGCGGCTCGCAGCTGAATCGCGGCGCAAAAACGTCAAGTTGCAACGTGACCAAACTTCAGCGGGCTAGTGCATACATCCCCCGCCATCTTGGGTCTTCCACCCTGCGCCTCACATGCGCGCCAGGGCGCGGTCGAGCCGCTCCAACACTTTTTGCCGCCCAAGCACCTCGAGCAAATGGTACAAGCTAGGCCCGGCAGTTTTGCCCGTGCACGCAAGCCGCGTCGGATGCACGAGCACGGCAGGCTTAACCCCCAACTCGGCTGCGACCGATTTCAGCACCGCTTCGAGCGTAGTGGCGTCGAACGGCTCGGCTCTTGAGAAGGCCTCGCGGAGCCGCGCTATCCGCGGCTTGTTTTCCGGCACGAACAGCTTCGCCGCCGCGTCTGGGTCGTATTCGAACTCGTCGGTAAAATAAAACCCGCCGTACTGGGCGAGCTCGGAGAACACCTTCACCTTCCCCTTGCATGTGGCCAATGCGGCTTTGATGTACTCAGCAGGGTACCGCTGCATGTCGAACCCGGCACGCGCGAGTGCACGGGCGCCTAGCTCATAAAACTTTTCATCGCTCAACTCCCGCATGTACTCGTAGTTGAGCCATTGGAGCTTTGCCATGTCGAACCGCGCGTTGTGACGAAGTACTTGCGATAGCTCGAACCGCTCGATGACTTCGTCGATCCGCATTTTTTCGCGGTTGTCTTTTGGCGACCAGCCGAGCAGGCACAGGTAATTGACCACCGCTTCAGGCAAATAGCCCGCATCAATATACGCGCTGAGTACGGCGCCTTGGTCACGTTTGCTCATTTTAGACCCGTCCGGGTTCAATATGAGCGGGATATGCGCGTACTTGGGCGGCTCGGCGCCCAACGCCCTGAACAGCGCAATGTGTTTCGGCGTGTTCGATAGGTGGTCTTCGCCCCGGATCACGTGCGTGATTTGCATTTCGAGGTCGTCAACTACATTCGTCAAATGAAACACTGGCCGGCCATCGGACCGCATGATGACAAAGTCTGGGTCCTCGGCCTCGCGGTCGGTTAGTTCGCGCACAACCGTGCCGACTACCAGATCGTGCACAGGTATTGGCTCACGCGGCATTTTGAACTTTACAGCGCCCTCGTGTTCATACGCGTGGCCGCGCTTAAGCAGTTCCTCGACCCTGCGCTGGTATATATGCAGACGCTGACTTTGGAAATACGGTCCGAACTCGCCTTTTGACGGCCCCTGCGGGTCGCTGCTCAGCGGGCCTTCGTCCCAATGCAATCCTAGCCAGCGCAGTCCATCCAAAATTACGTCCACGGCTTGGGGGTTGTGCCGGGCCATGTCGGTATCTTCGATCCGGAGGATGAACGTGCCGCCGGTGTGCCGCGCAAACAGCCAGTTGAATAGCGCGGTGCGCGCGCCGCCAATGTGCAAGAACCCGGTCGGGCTTGGTGCAAATCGAACGCGCGGTTTCATGCGCTTGGAACCTGTTGGATTTGACGTCGCTTGTCCAGCGCGCACAACACCTCGCACAACGCGGCCAAGCGCGGTGTGTGCACACCTGCAGCGCGCGCTTGGCGCAACGGCTCAATGAACATGCTCTCGAGCTCGAGCGGTTTGCCGCGCTCGAAATCAATCAACGTCGAAGCCTTGTACGCGCCCATCGTCCGCGTTTTGGTAATCAACTCATCCGCAAAAGTATCCGGTATGTTAAATCCGAGCGCATTCGCCACAGCAGTAACCTCGGCCATCAACTCACGCACAATCCCGAACCATTTCTCATCACCGATTAACTTGTCGGTTGTCGGGCACGGGCCAAGTGGCCGCATAGGGTCTGTTGCCAACTCGGGGTTATCGAGCGCATCAGGCCCGGCCGCGCCCGCCACACCCAACCCGTTAAACGGAATGTTCCAGAGCAGTTTTTCCCAATGCGCGCGGCCAAGGTTCTCAACGACATCACACTGCACGCCTGCGCGCCTGAACACATCCGCAATTTGGTGCGTGCGCGGTCTCGGGCCCCCAATGTACTCGCCGATTGCGATTTGGCCGTGATCGGTGTGGACCACCACGCCCGGCTCGACACGGTTCAAGCACACAAAACAATGGCCGCCCATGACCTGCTCGGCGGGAAACAGCCCGGCCAATCGCTCCGGATTCCCGAGGCCGTTTTGGAGTGTCATAAGCACCGTCTGCGGCCCGACCAACGGCGGCAACAGACGCGCAAACTGATCGTTCGCAGTCGTCTTAAGCGCGATCAAGACAAGCTCGCTCGGCCCGATTTCTCCCGGCTCCCGTGCACAATACGGATGCGCTGTGAAATCCCCCTGGTAACTACGAATTCGAACACCGTTCCTACGGACCACGTCATAATCCGAGCGGAGCAGGAAATGCGTCTCGTGTCCGGCAGCCCATAGCTTCGCGCCATAATAGCTGCCGACCGCGCCGCACCCAACAACAGCAATCTTCATGGCACTCGCCTGCGCGCGCAAAAGCCAACGTGCGCTACGGATGCGACACCCTCCCTCTTCCAACACGCTTGCCTGCAAACAAAAAGGCACTCTGGTAACCAGAGTGCCTGCGAAAAACTGCGCGCCGAATTACTTGCTCCCCAGGATGGCCTCCTTGCACGCCTTGGCCACTCTGAACTTCACAACGCGCTTGGCCGGGATTTGAATTTGCTCGCCTGTCTTCGGGTTGCGCCCGATGCGTGCGGCCCTGGTCCTGACAACTAGCTTGCCGATGCCCGGCAGGGTGAAACCGTTCTTAGCGTGCTTGTAGGCCAATTCTGCCAAGTGCTCGAGGATTTCCTTGGCTTGCTTTTTGGTGATCCCCGCCTTGTCCGCAATTGCGGCTGCCAATTGTGTCTTCGTAAGTGCTTGTGCCATATTGTTCGCTCCGTTTTTTGGTTTTTCCGTTTAGGTCAATCCACCGTTAAAGTCAAATTGACTTGAACCGATGTAACCGTGACGCGCAGCCCTGCGCAAGCTCAAAAAAGCGGGAATTTGCGCGATCTACGCGGTTCTCAGCGTAACTGCAGGTCACAAAGCCCGTCGTGGCAGGGAGCATTCTCGACTGGTCATTTCTTTAAAAAATCAACTCGCGCGCTCAGCTCGGGCGTGAGGTACTTGTCCGGCGCGCGAATTTGAACCTTCACCTGTAATGTGCCTTTCTGCCGGTTCGCTTCCGGCGCTATCTCCGCAACATAACCATCGTAAACCTTGTCCGGGTACGCCTCAGGACTGATACGGCACGGCTGACCGAGGTACACTTTGGACAGGTCGGCTTCGTTCAGGTCAACTTCGACCTGCAAATCTTTCGGGTCGGCC
>JANWZY010000003.1:0-2425 GCA_025061935.1 Verrucomicrobiia bacterium | reverse complement strand
GCGATCAGAGCCGTGCTCGGGCCGCGCGTGCCGCCGAAACTTTGCGGCACGACGAGTTCGTTCGGCTCGACCAGCCGCTCGAGCACCACACCGTCTATGGGCGAGCGGATCACTGTCCAGTCCAGATACACTTTGGCCAGCTCAAGTGCGGCCTCGGCCTGCTGCATTTGCGCACGCGCCGCCTCCAGCGCCAGGCGCGCGTCGTCATATGCTTTCCGGCTCTCGACGTCTCTCTGGGCCAGCTCGGCCACGCGCTGGTAATCAAGCTCCGCCTTTGCTACCGCGACTTTGGCCGCCGCCACTGCCGCCTCGGCCTCGCGCACGCGCGCGCGTTGCTCGGTATCGTCCAGCAGCACAACAACCTGGCCGTTTGTGACCGTATCGCCCTTTTTGACCCCGATCCATTTCACCACCCCGAGAAATCGCGGACTAAGCTCGATCCGCTCGCGATTGATTATGTACCCGCTCACCGTCAACACGACGGCGTCGTCAGTGCTCGAATTTGCGGGACTCGCCGCGCCGGTTGGCCCACGGCCCATTGAATTTGCCGAAACTGACGGCGCGGTTCCCCCGGCCTGGAATATTCTGACCTTGTCTTCTGGACGCGGCACAGCCAGGTACAAGGCCGCAGCCGTCATACCGAGCACCAAAGCAAAGATTACCCACGCGGCGTGGCGCCGCGCGCGTTTACGGCTCGGCTCGATCTGGAGACTTTTCAGTTTTTCCGGGTCCATCTTGTAACTGGCGGCGCCAAACATGCATCAGGTTCCGGGTTGCCGAAAGGGCCAAATTGCGCGGCAACGGCTCACACCGATCTGAGTGCGCTCAAGACAGGCAGCCGCGCCGCGCGCATTGCAGGCAGTAAACTGCCCGCGATCCCGACCAGCACCGCAAAAATCATCCCTTCCACTGCAAGCCGCGGCGTGATCCGGAATTGAAACACGGTCTCACTAAACGTCTCGAGCCCGATTGTGGCCGTCGAGTAACCGTGCATCGGCAACGCCAACAAACAGCCAATTACACCCCCAATGACCGCCAAAATCGCGCCTTCAATAATGAAGCTCAACAAGATGGTCCGGCGCCGGTACCCGAGCACGCGCAACGTGCCGATCTCGCGCGTGCGCGCGCCGACTGCGGCGTACATGGTGTTCATTGCGGCAAAGATCGCGCCTATGGACATCGCCGTGGCGAGGAAATGTCCCAAAATCCGGATCGGCAACGCGGTGCGCGTCTGCGCGCTGTAGTAATCAACCTCAGGCTCGGCGCGCAACGGCCAGCGTTTGTCAGACTCGATCCGCGCAATGAGCGCGCGTGCCGCTTCCGGCCCGGTCACGCGCATTAGCAGACTCGAATAATACTGCCGGTGGAACAACGCCCGCGCTTCGTCTGCGTCCATCCACACCTCCGAGTCAAATGCGGTATTGCCGCCGTCGAACCAGCCGACAACTTTCAGCTTGTGCTCACCTGTCTGGAACACATCGCCAATGTTGAAGTTGGCGAATCGCGCCGCCAGACGCCTGCTGACGACCACCTCGCGTTTGCCGGGCATGAACCACCTGCTGGGCGCGTTGCTGCCGCGGCTGTCCGTGCCATCAACAAGCCGCACCTGCGGACGCAGGACAAACCCGGCTGGTGAAATCCCACGCACAAGCACGTTTGCCTCGGTCCTACCGTCGCGCCGGGGCAGATTGATCATCACAAGCACATCTGCCGACACCAGCGGCCTGCCATTCGCGTCGCGCGCAATCTGCGGTAGGTATTGCAACGCACGGAACTGCTCGCGTGTGACCTGGCTGCTCGATTCCGCAGTTGCGCCTTTGCGCACCACAATCACGTTGCGCGGATCGCCCGTGTTCTGACTGCATTTTTCGAGTCCGACAGCCAGCGATTGCACAAGCACATAAACCGCAACCACGAGCGCAATGCAAAGCACAGTCGCCGCAGTGGCGCGCCAGCGGACAAACACGTTGCGGAAGTTGTACTTGAGCGGCAACGGCATGGTGTCAATCAAGCGTCCTCAGACCTTCAGCAACACTGGCCCGCGCAACCGCGATGCCTGGTGCGACCGCAGCTATGATCCCCAGCAGCGCGGCCACAGACGCGGCCGTGGCGATTATCCTGGGCGTAACCTCAAACGAGATGAACACACCGCGCGTGGCCACCTGCATCGCGTTGCATTCCATGTAGGCTATCCACGCTGCGCCGATGCCAAGCGCCGCGCCGGCCATAGCAAGCCCGAAACTTTCGGCCAGAATAAACGCAAACAGTTCGCGGCGCCTGTACCCGAGCGCCTTCAAGATAGCAAGCTCGCGGAACCGCTCGCGGATGGTCATGCTCATCGTGCTTGCCGTCACCAGCAACAGCGTAAATGCCACCACGCTGCAGATCGACCCGACCAGGATTTTTATGTTCGCCCACATCGAGA
>JANWZY010000039.1 GCA_025061935.1 Verrucomicrobiia bacterium | reverse complement strand
TCACCGCGGCACGGGCGGGTTTGTGGCGGTCGTGGACGGGTTCGCCCCGGCGGCTGTGATGTACGAAAAGCGATGTCTTATGCCCAGAAAATGGCTTAACACTTGCTTTCCCAACAAGCGTAACGGGCTGACTCCCTTGGCATGTTTGTTTGGAGACTACGCGCCCACGCTATGGATCGGCGATTGGGCAGGATGCTTGATATGCCTACGGTGCGAGAACGCGCCGGGCAATCAGCGCATTTGGCTGGAGGTGTGCCGTTAGATATAACCGTGCGGCTAGGTTGTACTGTTGTGCGTCCACGTTGGTGTGGCAGTTTGGTTTTTGGCTATGGGCTACTCGGTCGGGCGGCTTTGCGGGAATGCCCTGCCGTAGTGGTGCTGTGTGGCCTCGCGCCGAGCTGCGCATAAGCAGGGCGATAGTTCGGTGTTCGAGCGCGCGCGGTATTGAGTATGGCGCAGGCTTCAAAATGGGGTAAATCGAGCCTGGTGCTCGGCATCGCCGTGGCACTGGTCGTGTGGGTACTAGAGCAGGCCGGTTGGCTTGCCGGTTGGGACGACATGTTTTATGACCGGTTGCAGTTGTTGACCGCGCGGTGGCGCGAGCCTAAGGCCGGCCTGACCCTTGTGCGCATTACGCGTCAGCACGAGTTTAACGACGAAGAAGCGATCAAGACGATTGAGACTCTCGCAACGCTGGGCGCCAAGGGGGTTGTGTTTAATTTTGTGCCGACACGCACATCGCGCGAGTTCTTTCAGCGTGCCGCAGATTTAAGGCGCGTTGTTTTCGGGCGCGCGTTGCAGCCGGCGCCCGACAACCCGGACGTATTGCAGTTAGAGCCCTGGCCCGCCGCCGCGCAAGATGCCGATCTGCAATGGGGCGTGGTGTGCCTGGTACCGAGCCGCAAGGGGGTGTACCGGTGGCATCAGACCGACGTGACTGTCGGCACGAACAGCTATCCGACACTTGAACGGCGCGCGGCGGCTATGTTCGGGCCAATTGCGGCCTGGCGGAGCGTCTCGGGCAAGTACCTGATAGATTTTGCAGGCGCGCCCGGCTCGTTCCCGAACATACATTTGTCCCGTGTGCTGGCAGGCGACCTCATTCCGGAGATGGTCAAGGACAGGATTGTTCTGGTGGGGTGGGACGATGGCCTGCTGGGTGTTCAGACGCCGATGAGTTTGGGCGGCGAGCCAATGAGTCTGCTCGAGTTCCAGGCCAACGCTCTGCAGACGTTGATTGAGGGTCATCCTATTCGGGTTGTGCGCGGTGTGCATGCGCTGGTTTTGTTGGTTGTGCTCGGTATTGTTAGCGCGTTCCTTTACCAGCGTGTCAGCTCGGTGACGGGCGCGCGGGTTGCCGCCGGGATGCTTGTTCTGTGCGGGCTGGGCGGCGCCGTTGGGTTGGGGTACTTCGGCGTTTGGCTGCAGGTGGGCGGGCTTGTGGTTGCGCAGGCTGCGCAGTTCGGGTTGACCTTGCTTGTCAAGAGCCGCATGACGCAACTGGCGCTGAATGAGATGCGGCTGCGCGCGTTGAACGAGATCGAGGAACGGTTGGGCACGCAAAGGTCACGTCTGACTTCGGAGTTTTTTGACTACGTGTCGGACGTGTTGGGCCGTACGCTCGATGCGGAGCAGATGGTGCTGTTTGAGCGTATTGCTGGGAAGAAACGTTTGCGCGAGTTGAGAGCGTTCAATTGCGGCTTCGAGGATGTGCAGGAGCGGAACCGGTCGCTGGATGCGCCATTGTTCGCCAGGGCAGTGACGAATGGTCGGCCGATGCGCGTCTCCGGTTTTTTCAAGCCGCGCCAGCCGCAGATGGACGAATACCTGTGCCCGCTGATTTTTGCGGGTGAGGTGGTGGGTATGTTGGCGGTTGGGATCAATCCTGCGAGGGCCGCGTCCATCCGGAATTTTAACGGTGTGTTGATGAAGGTAAGTGAGGAGGTGGCGCGGCTCCTGTATCAGGCCAAGCGCGCGGGGCCGGTTATGTCGTTCTTTGGTCGGTTGAAGGCGTGGTTTTCCGCTAACCGCGAGGACCCGATTTACCAGGAGTTGCGCTCGACAGCCGATGCGCTGGAGAAGTATCACGACGTTCTGGACACAGTGTTTAGTCAGATCAGCACCGCCACGGTAGTGTATGACTTTTTCGGATGCGTGCTCAAGGCGAACGAGCCTGCAATCGCACTGATGCGTGAAGAGAATTTTGCGGTGACACGCGGCACGGCATACGATTTCCTGCGACTTGTGACTTGCAAGGACGACGCGCAGGTGCGGAATCTGATGCGGATCGTCTTGTTCGAGGGTGCGCCTGTTTCGATGTCGGTCACTCTGCCTATGCAGGCGGACAAGCAGTTTTTGTTGCGGCTGTATCCGTTGAAGGAGCGTAAACGGACTCGGCTCGGGCCAGAGGTGCTAAGCATCCAGGGGTTGGTGTGTGAGTTGGTCGAGACGACTTCGCTGACGACGCTATCGAGCCTGAAGGGCGTGGTTGCCGACCGGCTCGGCGTGGACATGCGGAACCACCTAGCAGCGATCAAGATTTCGGCGTCGCTGCTTGAGGAAGACTCGGTCACGCCAGATGAGCGCAAGTCTTTGCTGGAGGTGATCCAGCGCAAGGCCGACATTTGCGTCGGTGTGCTGCGCGAGTGCCAGAAGTATCTCGGGCAAAATGTTGATGCTGAAGCGTTGCGTTGTTTCCCTGTGGAAGCGCTTCAACTGCTTCAGCAAGCGTGCAACGAATTCGCGCAGAAAGCTGCCGAGCGGCGCGTGACATTTAAGGTCGAGCGGCCGCAGATTTTGGTTCATGTAATGGCCTCGCCGCAACAACTGGCGAAGGTGTTCTCGGCTATTCTCAAGTTGCTGCTTAACGATGCTGCCGAAAACACGACGCTGGCGATCGAAGTGGAGGATACGCTTACCACAGCGCAATTCAGGTTTTCAAACAGCGGGTTTGGGATTCCGAACGAGCGGTTGCAGGAAATTCTGGCCAGCACCGACCTGCCGGCTTCGGAAGAGTTCCAGGTCTTGCGCGAGGCCGCTGCATGGGTGCGGTCTTGGGGCGGCACGTTCGAGGTCCTCAGCGACGTGGGGAAAGGCTATGTGGTCAGTATGCGCCTGCGGCAGTTCCAGACTGACCCGAGCCTGGCATTGAGCGCCGCCTGAGCGTGGCACCTGCGCTGCGGTCTGGTCGGTACGTGCGCGCTTGCGTGCGGCGGCGCGCGTTCGCGCCCGATCAAAAATGCCCTGCGGCGTGAGGTCTCCAAGCCCGTTTAATGGCGTATCTGTCCTGAAGCAGGCCATTGTGAGGCGATTCTTTGGACAGTCTCCCGCATCTTTTCTGGAGCTGAGGTTGTGCCGATGTGGTTCACGGTGTTGGGCATGTCGTGTGTGCCAGTATGGTTCAGGATCGAATAACGGCCTGCTTGAGAAGCGGTTACTGGCACCGATTGTGCTAGAGTTGAGCTGGTAAACGCACACGTTCCGACGAGCAACCCATGAGCAAAATGCGAGGATCATGCGACCAACCTGTGGCTGTCGAGCCGCCTCGGCCTAGTAGAAAGCCCAAAAAGGTTGGTCGTCAGACGGCGCAGGCACGAAGATCGTCCTACCGAGCGCCCAGGCCTGACGAACCGGCGGCTGTGGCCGTACCACGCGCCGAGTTAACAGAACTGAACGGGTTGACACAAGACCAGGGCTCGAATGCGGTTGCAGGTGTGTCGGATGGCTCCGCCAAGCCCGGCATAGCCGTGCCCGAGCACACGCCCGCTGCCGAAACCGTGGCAACTGTATCGGCACCGCCCGCGTCTGAAAGCGTCTCCACGCTTGATCCGGGCGCGTCAGGCGGCCCGGGCGCCGCGCCGCATCAAACTGCAGATGTGCACACGCCTCCGGCGGCCCAGGCTGCGGCGGCGCAACCGGCTGGCACATCCCCCGTGTGTGACGCTCATCAAGCTGGCGTGGGGGGCGGGCAGAAGGCGCAGCCCAAAGACCGCGTTTTAATCATCGAGGACGACCCGATCATGCGAATGCTGTTGAAGCGCGGACTGAGCAATTTCGGCTTCGATTGCCTCCTGACTGAGAACGGGCGCGCGGCGCAAGAGGTTCTCCAAAAGGACCGCCCGGACGTGCTTCTTGTGGACCTGCTCATGCCGGTAATGGACGGACTGGCGTTCATCAAATGGCTCCGCCAGACCGCTCATGATTCGACCCCGGTGGTGGTCTTCACTACTGTGGACAATCCGAAGGTGAAAGACGATGTGCTTAAGAGCGGCGCGGACCACTTTGCTAGCAAACCGCTGCACGTGCGCGAGCTCGCCGAAACAATGAAAAGCCTCATTGCTAGCCGGCGCGCTAACAAATAACAGGCCCGACTCCCATCCCTCCAAAATGAACGCCCCGAGTAAAAAACACCGACTCCACTGCGCGGCGCGCGCGCACCCGACCTAAATGCGCGCCTGAACAATTGCGGGCGTGCGGGCGGAGGTGTTGGCCATGGACCTCTTTCCCCTGCACATCTTTCCTGAGGGCAGCCTGCGCGAATCGGTGGTCACGACCGTGTGGGTGGGCGTGTGGGTCGTTTCATTTTTCAACCTGCGGTTCGGTTGGACGTATTCAGGTCTGGTCGTGCCGGGTTATCTTGTGCCGCTTCTGTTGATCAACCCTGTCTGCGCCGCCATAACCATAGGCCAGGGGATTCTTGCCTATTGCATTGTTTGGTTCGTTTCGGAGTACCTGTCGCGGTTCGGCGCATGGTGCAGCTTTTTCGGACGCGACCGGTTCTTTGCGCTTTTCCTCAGTGCCGTGTTCGTGCGTGTGAGCATGGACGGGTGGTTATTGCCGCGTCTGGCCGAGTGGCTGCAGGAGCAGTGGAATTTCACACTCGATTACAAGGACTCGTTCCGCAGCTTCGGCATGATCATCACTGCGCTAATTGCAAATCAGTTTTGGAAAACCGGGCTATGGCGCGGCTTGGCGCCATTCACGCTTTCGCTGGCGATCACGTTTGTGCTGGTTCGGTACGTACTAATGACCGTGACCAACTTCAGCGTTGGGCACCTGGCGTACATGTATTCGGACGTCGCCGCGTCGCTGTTGGCCAGCCCGAAGTCGTACATAATACTGGTTGTCACTGGCTTCATAGCTTCCCGGATGAATCTCAGGTACGGCTTGGACTACAACGGGATTTTGATCCCGGCGCTGCTGGCGCTGCAGTGGTATGAGCCACTCAAAATTCTGAGCACACTCGCCGAGGCGGCTGTGGCGTACACTGTCTCGGACATGTTACTCCGAACGCCGCTGTTCAAGGGGATCACAATGGAGGGTGCGCGCAAGTTGCTTTTGTTTTTCAACGTCGCGTTCGCGTATCGGTTTTGTCTGGGACACATCCTACCGATGATTTCGCCAGACGTAGCTGTGAATGACTACTTCGGGTTCGCGTACCTGTTGTCGAGCCTGATCGCGCTCAAAATGCACAGCAAGCACATCGTGTTGCGCCTGACGCGCGCGACGCTTCAGACCTCGTTTGTCGCTGCCGTGGCGGCGAACCTGCTCGGGTTGTGGTTGGCCACGCTCCTCGGCTCTGTACCCGTGGGGGTTCAAAGGCAGCCTGGCGCGGCTGCGCCGCTGAAAGCCTCGGGTGAAACGCTCGAATCAATTGTGGCGCGCGAAAAGTTGCGGCTCTACGCAAAGCGCGCGCCCGAGAGCAGTGTGATGCCCACGCCGTCCGAATTGAACCGGTTCCGCGAGGCGCTGCAGTTGATTCAACAGTACATGGAGACCGGGTCGCGCGAACAGTTGGAGTTGGCGCGCGCGTACCTGGAAAGGCTTAACTATGCGGTCGAGCTTGTTCGGCCCGCGCATCTTTGCCTGTACGAGAAAGGCGCGCATCGCGGTTGGGGCTTCTATGTGATTGACCTGAGCCGTCGGCACGGGCTGCTCGTTGAGGTTCCGGCGCCGCTGGATGAATGGGGTGTGGTGGAATCCGGCCTGCGCTTGTACCTGCGGCTAGATGCCAGCGCGGTTGCGGTGGCGGGCAGTGCCAGATTCGCGAACAAGGACGGTAGCTCGGACGTGCTGGCGAACCGGAACACGCCTTTCCATGTGTTCCACCAGGTCTTTGGCCGGCGGAACGTGCTGCAAGTGCGTGGCTCGACCATCGAGGCAGTGCGGCAAATGCCTGTGCTAGCCTCGAGCAACATGTTGTTTGTGAAGGCGGAATTGCCGCGGTCGCTTTCGTTGCGCGTGTTGCAGGCCGAAATCGGCGGGTTCGGCCTGCAATGGTCCCCGCTGCAGTTGCGGAACCTCCAGCAGCGGAGCACGCGCGCCGGGTTTGCCGAGCTGTGGCTTGCGCGGCCGACGCGCATTGCGCTCAAGGCGCGGCTGGTCGAGCATATCTTGGACACGCGGGCACGGGCTGTGCCGTCTGAGACCCTGCTTCCGGAATGGCTCCTGGATCAGAAACGCGCCATCGCGCGTGGAGGTACTTGTGCGTACGTGCCACCCCTGGCGGAAGAACTGCGGTTCTTTGACGAAGAAATCTTGACACCGTTGATTGAGATAGCCGAGACGTGGCGTGGGCCTGAGGGCTTTACCGCGGAGGCGGCCCAGTTGTTGCGCGCGGTCGAGTGCGCCGCTTGGCAAGTGGGATACCAGGTCTGCACCGTGCGCGACACGTCCAGCGGTCAGGAATTCCTCGTGTTGGCCGAGGCGCCAGACCATTATCCGAAGCGTTACTGGGGCACGTTCGTACTCCGGTTGGGTGACAGACAGCCTTACATAGTGCAGGTCCCACGGCCATTATTCGACTTAAACACGCTCGAGTTCGGAGTGCATCTGTTCGACAGGCTCAAAGCCGAGGCGTTGCTCGTTGCCGGGTCGCATAACGAGGCGAATCCTGACCAGGTCTCCGATGTGTTGCACTTCCGGAACCCGACTAATCTGTTCTCGCTCGTGAATCAAGTTGTGCTGCGCCAAGCGCATTCGCGTGCGAAGATGGTTCTGCAGTGCCGCGGGTTCGCAGTCGAGACGGAGGGGAGTAACCCACCTGAGATCATGGTTGCATTGGCCGACGGTATCCGGAACAAGGAGACACTCGGCCCACTGGCCAAGCAGATGTGGGAAAGCTTGGAAGCGGACGGGTTCCGGTTGCAGTTTGTGGACGGCTCGCCAGTCACGGCTGGGTACGAAGTTTTCTGCGTGCCGCAGGCGTATTACATCAATCAGTCCATGAACAAGGAGTTCGCTATTCTCTGGCTTTCGCCTGTTTTGCGGGATGCGTTCCGGCCGCAGGAGGAGTATCCGCTACGGGTCCAACTTGGTGCTGCAGGCATACCGATTGTGCAAGGCAGCCTGAAGGAGCATGTTGCGCGTTGCCTCGGGTCGGGACGCAAGACTGTCATTCCGGACGAGTTGAGGGGTTTGTTGCTCCGGTACGTCCGCACGATGGATGTGGTTTTGTTGCTGAAGGCGCGGGCCGAGTGGCCGGAATTCGTGTACTCGGCGTTGTTCGACCGCGGCACGAAGCAATTATTCTTGCTGATAAGTGGCGAGGCAGGCGCTGCGCCTGTGGTGCTGAACCTCCGACCAAGGCATGTCCAAACCGAGATAACCGGGGACGAATTGGAGCGGCTCGAACGTTACTTGTCCGCTCGTGCCCCATTGCTGGAGTGGCCGCAATGAGATTCCGCTCGTCCAAGTGGTTTATATTCGCCGGGTTGATAGCCGGCGGTGTGCTGTTGTATCCATTGCCCGGCCAGATCCGGCAGTGGGTGAACGCGCACCGATTCCGCTGGGAGGGGTTCGAAGAAGCTTTCCGGAGCGAGGTCTATTTGGTCGAGACAGATCGGTGGCTTCAGTTCGACGTGCCGGATGACGCGACTCTGGCGCGGCTGATTAGCAATGCAAGTGTGAAATCGATTCCGGCGCCCCGCCCAGGTGCGTGGTTCAATTACGCGATCGAGTACCAAGTGGTCAACGCTGATGGCGAAACGATCGAGACCGGTGTGCGCCATTTCAAGGGCGAGCACCTGGTATTTCGGCATGCGAAGACGAAGCAGATTGTGCCGGCGAACTATTTTTTAGAGCCGCATTTGGTGCCGCTCAGTGGTGGGCACTGGGTGATCAACTTCGCGGACCCGACGCTCGCCGGGGCACGCACGCTGCGGCTGCGGTTGCACTCGCACCATCCGGAAATAGTCGAGGTGGCCGTGCGCTTGTACTTCCGCAAAACTGTGCCGCAGCGTAAGGTGGCGTATCTTTGGAACCGCCTGAGCGCGTCGCAGAAACGCAGCCTTGCGCGCGGGAATGTCTATTCGCACGAGGGGCTTAATGCATGGGAAAAGTTTTGCCTGTTGCGGTATCACTGGCCGGCTTCGGCGCCGCCGGGTATTCCTGGCCGCGACTTCCGGCGCCGCACAATTTTTATCCGGGACGATTGGGAAACTTTGCAGCTTGTGACTGAATGGGTTCCGGCCGGCGTGCCGGTTGACGAAGCGCATTTCGGGCTATTCCCGCTAACCAATGCGCCGGGTACTTACCTGCTGGAAATGCTCAAGTATCCGCCCGGTCCGGATGTGCAGGTGATAGCAAATTCACTGTCGTGGCGGGGTTGGGCGCTGGACCAGGCACAGACCGTTGAAGTCACCTGGTCGGGCACGAACCACGTACTGGTGCTGACGAATCGGCACGGGCTTTTAAGAGTCGGTTCATCGGCACCGCTTTACCTGCGTCTGTTGCTTGCCGAGGGTAATCGCACGAATGATGTCACACCTGAGCCGTTACAACTGCTCACGTTCACTTGTTCGGGTACGAACCCTGTCACCTACGCGGTCGAGCACGTGGATGAGTCCCGCACGTTGTTCAGGGTAGATCTCCGGCGACCTGTGCCGGTTGAGGAGGAAGCGCGTTTGTGCCGTGTTCAGTTCGCGTTGTTGGATCGGGATGGGAACGCGGTTAAGACGGGGGTGGTCAGCCTTACTAATGCTGTTACGCCATACGATTGGTTGCACACTCGCAACGGGCTGCGTGCGGTGACTGAACCGCTTTCGCTCTGCTTTGTCTTGCCACACCAGGTGCGCTCGGTCCGGATTGCTGCGGAAGCTGAGCCTGTGCTCGTAAATGCGTACAGCCGCCCAGCCGGTTTGCCGCGGAGACTACGGTTGCCGGAGGATTATTTCCCAGGCGCGATCGCGCCTGCGCAGCCGTCTTGGTTCACAGTGCGGCCGCCAGACCAGGTTCAGCGGCGCGCCGCAGGCCAGACGTGTGTGGTCCGGGTCCAGCCGCGGTTCCCAGAGGTTGATCCTATGTTGTCTGCAGGCGCGTATGAATGGGTCTCGTTCACCCCGAGAAATCTTTCCCATGGGCATATGTTGTTGGTTCCTGCGCGTGAGGGGGCGCCGGTCCGGGCCAGTGGTTTACCGCACCGGTTCGTGCAGGTCCCAGTCAATACCACAAATCGCGTGGTATTCTGTGCCGCTTTTGCGGAGACGCACATCGAGCCTAGCCTGATCGTGTTTTGTACGAACGAACCGGGGCCACGTGTCTCGGTGAGCCTGAATGGCCAGACCGTCTTCGACGGGCTTGTGCCGGGCAGCGTCGCGGAGCTGCGACTGGGCAGGCTCGCGCCCGGTGGCCACGAGTTATGCGTCGCCGCGCCCGAGTCGGTTTACGCATACGTCAACTACTTGGACGTGTTCCCGACACCGGCGTATTGGAGACGGTTCTGCGCAGCGGCCACAACCAACACAATTTGGTTCACATACAAGAAGGAGAGTGCAGACACCGAGCTGCTCGTGCTAAGAATTTTCTCGCCGTTGCAGGCGAATACCAAGCCGTATCAAGTGCGGGTCAAGCTACATGTGGAGTCTCCGCGTCAGCCGGGGCCGTTCCCGGAAGTAACTTTCCTCGAACGCGAGGCGTATGTGACCCCGGTTCAGTCGGGCCGGGCTAGTATGGTTTCGGTGCCGCCGTACCAACTGGACGAAGGCCAAGCGGTGTTTGTGCCGGTCGGCCCGGACGTGCCCCCCGGCCAATATGAACTCGAGGTGCATCTCGACGCCGTGTTGCCGCGCTGGGTGTTGTTGTCGCGCGTGACGCCCGGCGTTGCCGAAAAACTTGTTGTGACACTTGAACCGAGAGATTAGGCCATGGTGGCAGTTGTGGTCATGTTTCTATTGTCGATTTTGACCGGTGTCGGGGGTGACGGGACCAAGCCCACCGCCCTGCACGACGAGCTTGCGCGGGCTATTACGAACCAGAGCTATAGGGCGCCGACGGAGGCTGAGTTCGCCGCTGCAAAGGAGCTGTTCAAAAAAACCTTCAAGGCCAGCGGCGCGACACCGGAGCTTAAAGCGGAGTGGGGCCGGCTCGGATTCGAGCTGCGTGAAGTCAGCCACGGCAAGGAAATGTTCTTATTGCTTGCAGCGCCGCACGGCAGCGATGCGGGGGTAGGCTGGTACCTGTTTAGAGTGGGCAAAACCGTTCCGGTTGCAATTCAAACGCCGCACGCGCGCAACGACGTTCACACGGGTCTTATCGGGCTTGAGCTGTTCCTTGTCGGGCCGTTCCGCGCGTACGCGGCCAGTACGATCACGCGGCACAAGGCCGATATGGCGCATCTGGACTTGACTTACTTCCAAGCGTTCACGGTTGCGTTTGCCGAGACTTGCAATACCGGGATGGTTGTTCAACTGCACGGGTTCGACGCAGCGCGCTACAAGGACATCAGCGGCCAAATTGTGGCCAGCGCGGGTACGGACAAGCCTTTGCCCTGGCTCGGCGCGCTGACGCGGCGTATGGCGAAAGCTACATCATTGCGCGTGCTCGCCTATCCCGATGACACGCGTCGGCTCGGCGGAACGACGAATGCGCAGGCGACCGCGTTACGGCAGCATGTGCATTGCAGGTTCCTGCACCTGGAGCTTAGCAGGGAATTGCGCGACCGGCTAGTGAAAGACAAGCGGCTCCAGCGCGAGATTGTGAACGTGCTCGCGGATTTCGATCCATCATGAAATTTGGCGCGGCACAATTTGTTTTGTTGTTGGCCGGGCTTGCGTGCAGGGCTGCAGCCGAAGTGTCGGGCTGGGACGAGCTTCAACTACGGTTGCTCGAAGACCGCGCGACTCCGGTGCGGTGGTTTAACGTCGGGCGGTCACAGTTCATATCGGGTGGCGATACGGTTCGCGCGCAGTGGGGATGGGCGCCTGATTATGTGGAGCTGGCTCCTGGTCAGGAAGCGGTCGTATCAGTACCGGGCGCGGCTTGGCTCCGGCTGGTCGGCCGGTCCGCGCATTTCGCGCCGGGAGACATCTCGCTGAGCGTTTCGACCGACGGCAGGGCGTTTACTGACGCGGTGTTGATCGGAACAACCGATTCGCGGTCGTGGCTGGTCGCGCTGCCTCGCGCAGATTGCGTTGTGATCCGTCTCGCGCATCGTGCAGATGCGACTGCGCCGGTCGCGTTCGAGCTGTATTTTTCGCAAGTGTGGCCACTGGACACCATTTTACCGTACAGGGACGCAGTGCCTCTGGCCGGGAATAGCCGATTGATCCGTGACAGGTTCGAGCCGATTTTCCAGCGGGCGTGGTTGGTTGAGCCTGGGCGCGCAGCCGAGTTGACTGTATCGGGTCCGACGCGGTTGCAACTTATTGCGCGCACGGATTGGGGTGCAGCCGGGGCGGTGGCGAACCGGTTGGTCGTGGTTCAACTGCAGCTCGATGATGGGCCTGTGGCGCCGCTAGTGCTCGTTCCGGAGCTGGAAGATGAGGTTGGACTCAATTTACTTAGGTCGCTTGGGCCAGTCTCGAAGCGCATGGTCGCGTTTGTGAGTGTGCCTGCCGGCACGCACAGGCTGCGCGTTACGCCGAGTGTACCGACATACATTTCTGTGTTTCGGCAGGAGGAGCGTCCGTTTCTGGTTCCCGCACTGAACGCGCCGCGCGCGGGCGCGATGGAATCGGCGCAGTTCGGCCCGCCGCCGGCAGTGGGTGACGTTCTCGCTCAGTTGACAGCGGACCCGGGCCGGTACCCAGCCGGCGAGTTGGCTGCGTTCGAACAGGCCGCATGGTGGTTCGCGATTGCCAACCAATTCCGTGACGCTGCAGGACAAGCTGCTGATTCGGCCGCGCGTATCAGTCGCGGGCGGTGGGATTACCCCCCGGCACATCGCACTGCGGCGCGCTTGCGGCAGCGCGGCACGTTTTATCGGGAGCTGTTACCCATGAGCGATTCGGGGAGTATTGCGCTCGAGCATGCATGTTTCGCGCCCGAGCGTATGCGCGCGGCGCGCGCAGCAACTGAGTTTGTGACCGTGGTCAGCCCTACTTTGGAACACGCGCGCGAACTGCTCGCAGACGCGCATTTTGTGCCAGTGCCGGATTCAGCGTCCGAACCGCTGATTTATGCGGTGCCAGCACGTGCGTTCGAGTCGGACCTTCGCTTGGCTGCGCTAGTGCCCGGCTATGGGCATGCTGAATTCTACGTGCAACTCGATGATGCGCCACCTGTCCGGGTCGCCGTTCGTGATCGGACTCGCACTGACACGCTCGAGGTTGCCATGCCTCGCGCATTTGCCGTGCTCGGTGTAATGGCACGCGAGGCGCGGTGCTCGACGGGGGTGGAGCTGCAACCGGCTTTCGGCGAATTCGATTTGCCGTTGCGGATCGAACCTGCGGCAGTCGCTGAGTTGGCTTTGCCAGCCCGGACGCGAGTCGTACGATTGTACAGGGAGCCGTCGGCGCCAGAGGTCAAAGTTTCGGTTGCGTACCGCGCGGCGCGGACGTTCGCGCTGTCCGAGTCGGATTACCTCGCGCTACTTGATCAGCTCGGCCCGGCCGTAGCCTTTGGAATGTTAACGAACTTTGGGACGCTCCCGGACGAATTCGGGCCTGCGCGCGTGCTCGCCAGTCACTTGGTCCCGCTTTGGAGGCTTGTCCGGGCACACTCTGCTGATTTCAGCAAGGGTATCGAGCCAGTGCCTGGCAGTGACGAAGCTGTGCGCGGATTGGCGCCGGCGGAAGTTCGCGAAGTTGAATCTGCTGCGCGCGCGTTTGAGGCTGCGGGCCGGTACGTCGAAGCCATCGGGTGCTGGAGCCGCCTTTTCTGGACGTGCGGCCGGGAGGGGCGGGCTGTAGCGGCGCTCGAAATTATGCGCCTGCTGCAGTTGGTGGGCGAGGAGCATCTTGCGGCGCAGTACGCGCGATTTGCTTTATGTTCGAGCGCGCCTGATCGATTGCCTGCGCGCGCAATCGAGTTCCTGGCCGATGCGGCAGCGGCGCACGACGACCCTGACCAGTTGGAGCGGCTGCGCGCGTTTGTGTTTACTCGGTGCCCGTGCAACCGTCATTTGCGGGAGTTGGTCTTGGCGCTGGCAGCGAATTCGCGGCATCAGTTGGTCTTGTCCGCAGGTTTGCTTTTGCCCCCGGCGGAGCGGCCGCTCGAGCCAATGCTGATTGCGGCGCTGCACCTGAACTGGTGGTGCACGTATGACCGGTTACTCGAATCGCTCGCGACTGAGCAGGAAAAATGTTTCTGGCGCGCGCACAAGGCGCTTGCGTTCGGCCGGTTCGACAGCGCCGAGCAATACCTGGCCCAAGCGGGTTACATTGGTACGAATTCGCTCGCCGCGCTCCGGGCAGGTTTGCGCATACGTGCGCGCTTGGCTGCGCGGAGCATGGCCGACCGGCTCGCCGCGTTGCTCGAGTGGGAACAGTGGCAGTTGGCGCATCCTGGGCCGAGAGTATGGAGCGAAGCCGCCGAGCTTGTGTCCGAGTGCGCCGGAGGTGAGCTGCTGTACAATTGTGAGTTAGACAGTTATGTGCGCTGTTACCGCGCTGATCCGACCGCGCCCGTGTGCATCAGGTTCCTCGGCCCGGCCCGGTTACGGGTCGAGGCGCGGCCGCTTGTACCGGCCCCGTGCGAGGCGCCACTGGACGATTGGCTCGAAGTGTGGGAACACTGCATGACCAACCGCGTGGCAATGTCTCAGGTGGTGGCGAATCCGGCGCTGCAGCCTGTGAACAAAACGAATGCAGTTGCGGGCCAGCGGAGCACGGCCACGTTCGACTTCGGTCCCGGCTTCCACGAGGTCCAGGTCCGCGCGCGGACTAACTCTGTGCTTGTGCGTGTGTTCCGTGAGGTGCCGGCGCTGCCGTTGCGCGTGTTGCCAGTCTTAACACCCTGGCGCGCTGAGGAGGTTTTGGGTGGTGTGTGGGCACAAATGCGCGAGGCGCGGCGGCTCGAGCT
>JANWZY010000399.1 GCA_025061935.1 Verrucomicrobiia bacterium | reverse complement strand
TTTCCGTCTGGTAGCCGAACGTAAAACCTGCTCGTGATGTTGTCCCGCCAGGCTTGGTTGGTTGCTGGCATTTCGATCACAAAACATGACTGATACCCTTCCAGCGGCGCTTCGAACGCAAATTCCTCATCGGTCTTCAAAAGGCCGCCACCGGGAACCGAAAGCTGGAGCTTCCAATCGAAGACCCTCGCTTTCCTATCCGAAAGGTCACGCCAAAATTCCAACTTAATCTGCCCATCTCCAGTAACACTCGAGCTACCATTTACCAAATCCAACTTTATTGGCGTACCATCGGCGCGAAGCTGCCAGATCTGGCCGATCCCGGGTGGAAATTCTTTTTGAATCAAAAATGCACCTCTGCTTTTAGTGTGCAATTTGAAGATCACTGGGTTGCCCGGATCCGGGATGAACTTCCCGTTGCTGTTGGGAAAAGAATACAGAAAGATTTGTTTCCCGCCGCGCGATGCATAGTAACCATCCTTGTTGACCCACACGGTCAGACTGCCACCTCGTTTGCCCAGCAACGAGAACAGTCCCTGCGCGTCGCTTTCCATGGTGGCTGTGCCAACACGTTCTTCAAAGGCCTCACCCCACATCGGCGGCGTTTCCGTCCATTGAAACGCAATCCGTGCACCCGGAACTGGCTTGCCGTTTTCATCCACAACCTTGCCGTAAAAATCAATGGGCGCTTGCCATTCAGCTAGGAACTCCTGATATAGCCTGTTCGATGTTTCAGCCGAAACACGCGGAACCGGAATAGACTCCGGCGCACTTGACTGTGCGATTGAGCTAGCGGGCTCTTCCACTGGCTCGGGCCCCGTGTGCCCCTTGCCAGTGACTGCTCGGCAGGAGGGGTTGCGATTTGTCTGGGATAAATTCGTTGTGTTTGCTCTGCTCGGCGCAAAAGCAGCCAAGAACAAACTGCGAGAACAGCAATGCAAAGTAAAAGAATCCTGACTCTCATTGGGATGGTTGGATTTCAATCAAGACCTGTCGGTAATACTGGCGAACAGTTTGGACCGGCCTAGTGAAAAGAGCACTGTGTTCGGCACGACTATACCCAAATCCGAAACTGGCCTGCAAATCCACACCCGAGCCTATAACACCTTGCGCCTGTCCCGAAACCGGCCCCTGCACACCAATGGCCCAAGTGCGCGACCGCGAAATCATCGCCCGCGATTCTTGCGGGTCTGTAACCAGCCGAATCAAACCCACATCCAAAACACGCCAGCCGTTTGTCCCATCGTAAAAGTAGTTCAGCGCATACGCCGCGCCATCCGGCTTGTTGAATTTTTGATCCCACATCCACGCGCCCCGCAAAATTCCATCCGCCGGATTGAAAAAGTTCAACAACCGACCAGCAATATTGGTATAAACGCCCCGGTATCCCATTGGCTGCCATTCGGGCGTGATGAATGGACCTGCATCACGCGCTACAAGGTCAGCGTCGCTCGACGCATTCACGTCATAACAACTGGCAGGCATCGCTGCTTGCGCAAGTATGACCGTGTCGAACGGCGCCCCAAGCCTCAAGGCCTCGCTCACCACGGCTGCACCTTGACTGTGGGCCAAAATGTGCAGCCTGTAACTCGGGAACCGGCACCGCAGTTGGTTTAGATAATCCGTAAACCCATAAGCCGACTTGAACGCGTACAGTTCACTGAGATTGTACGAAAACGGGTCCAGCGATTTTGGAGGCAGGAGTTTGCACGGCCAACGCACAGAGGCAAATTTACCGCTATACCCCGCCCAATACAGCCGCTTAAACACCGTGTCGCTCCT
>JANWZY010000398.1 GCA_025061935.1 Verrucomicrobiia bacterium | reverse complement strand
GCTCGATGGCGGCCATGGCGTCGTCCACCAGCCGGCCAATGGTGGGCTGGCGGGCTTGGGATTTGAGGTAGGACCAACGCGCCTCGGGCGGTACCCAGAAGATGTATTGGGCGCGGTATTCGTCCGGGTCTTCCGGATCGGCGCCATGGGCGCGCTCGGCTTCGAGCCGGGCGCGGTAATCCTCAAATGCGTCGGAAATGTATTTGAGGAAGATGAGGCCGAGCACGACGTGTTTGTACTCGGCTGCGTCCATCGAGCCGCGCAATGCATCGGCCATGCGCCACAGTTCGGCCTCGTACCCGACTGTGGCGGACGAAGCCGCGGACTTAATGGAGTTGGTGGTTCTGGGCATGGCCAGAAAAGGCTAATGGTACACGTCTTCAAACAGTTGCACACAGCCGGGTCTGGCGGCTGCTGGTTTGCTGTGCGCCGAGGGTATACCCGCACAGTTTTTGTTTTTAGTTGCGTTCATTCTGGCGGGCACACCGTTTCAATCATAGCCCTGGGCGCATAAATACAGCAAGCGTGCACTGCATTCAAAGCAAGGTCGCTAGGAATGACTGCGCATGGAATACCGACCGCCCACGCGAGCAAGGGCTGTCCGGCAAAGCCTGCTGCACGGTGAGCTATCTTTGGTCGTGAGGGAGCCAACGCTGCGCGAGTGCGCCGCGCGGTCTCACTGCTCAGCCGCGGAGCAGTCTGATTATTTCGTCCTCGGTCGGTACCTTGCCGCTGATTTTGACCTCGCCGTCAACGACTACAGCAGGGGTGAACATGACCTTGCGCTTGGCGATTTCCCGCAGGTCGGTCACGTGCGTGACTTCGGCGGCGATGCCGGCCTTGGCAAGCGCGTTCATCACGCGCCGCTCGGTCTCCTTGCACCGGGGACAACCGGGTCCGAGTATTTCGATTTTCATAGGCCTGTTTCCTTTCTTTGTTCAGAGCTTGTGTTTGGCGCGCGCCGTTCAGCGTGCCAACATGCCCGACACGCTAAAGCGTGGACACCAAACAGTTTGGTTTCCACCCTTTAGGGTGTCGAGAGGAAGCACGCTAAAGCGTGGGCACACAGCAACCGGGTTTCTGTGACTAAACTTGAGGAACTGAATTCTCGCGCGCCCACTCATGATCGAAACACTAGTTGACCTGCCAACCACCCTGCCAGCGTGCCGAGCGCGATAATCGTGCAGACGTAAACTGCGGCTTTTTTAAGCCCGAACACGCGCGCAATTGCGAGCCAGTTCGGCAGACTTAAGCCCGGGCCGGTCAATAGCAGGGCCAGCGCCGGGCCTTTGCCCATGCCCATCTTCATCAGTGTGGCGACAAACGGCGCCTCGGTGAGCGTGGCGAAATAACTCACACTGCCGATCATGGTGGCCAGAAACGACGCGCGCAGGCTCGAGCCACCCAACCACTTTTGCACCCATGCTTCGGGCAACACCTTGCCAATGATCCCGACCACGAACACGCCAACCAGCAGCAGTGGGAAAATTATCCGAACAAACCACCATGTTTCACCGAGCCAGCGGTTGATGTCGGCGCGGGACTTGACCTTGAGCGCGTACGCAAGCGCGATGGCCATCGCCACTGCCCACACGACAACTTTTTGCCAGTATGGGCCTTTCTGGATCAAGTAATTGGGCGAGAGCAGCGACACCGCCAGAAGCGCAAGCAAAACGATGTCGTGCCCCGATGCCACGCGCGGTTTTGCGGCGGGGTCGGTTGCCGCAGCGCCGGTCGCAAGCGCAGTCAGCCGCGCCTGTTCCTCACGTTTGAACGCGGCGGACATCACCCAGCC
>JANWZY010000397.1 GCA_025061935.1 Verrucomicrobiia bacterium | reverse complement strand
ATCAAGCTAGCAAGACCTTTACCCGAGCCAACCTGCCTGAGCCGCTTCGGCAGTTTCCAAGATACGGCAAGCCCGATGAGGGGTTCGCGGCCAGATTCCAATCTCAATTCTACTTGGACAGAAGCGCTTGGCTTACGCCCTGATCCGGCTAGAGGGGCAAAAAATCCGATCCGAATCTTTAAAGGTCACAGTTGCTGCCGGGGCCCATTCTAAGATGATTAAACCGTTGAGTTTTAGCACAAAGCCGCCATATGCAAACCTGTCCGGAGAAGCCCGGACAGTCGGCGGGTATTAACTTAGGCCAGGGTGTGCAGCGCGTGGTGTGGGCCTTGCCAGATATTAAGCGGGCGAACTCACGGGAGTTAGAATCCCACCTTCAGTCGGCACCGTGCCCGAAGCATCTGCGCACGTGATGGACAGGGCCGCCGCTGCACGCCTGTTATGTGAGGACAATCTTGTCGCCTTCCTTCAGCGTGACGATGGCTTTCTTCCAATCTGGCGACTTGCCCGGGTGGGGTGTCAGTTGGCGGCGCGCTTTGCCGCGCACGTTCATGGTGTTGACCTTAAGGACTTTGACCTTGAACAGCTCCTCGACCGCTTTCTTGATCTGTGCCTTGGTCGCACGCGGGTCGGCAACGACGGTGTACTGATTGTACTTCTCGCTTTGGCGCGTACCCTTTTCGGTCAACCGCACGCTTTTGACGATTTCAAACGCGTTCATTGCTCTGGCTCGGGTTAGCAGCTTATCCGGTAGTGCAATTCATGCGCCATGTAATCCACAGTGAACCGTGCGTCTATTGTTGGGAAAGCCGCTGTTCAACCAGTTGGAACGCATTCCGGGTGAATAAGAGTTTGTCGGGCCATAATACCTGGTAGGTGTTCAGGGTATTGGCCGTGGTAACCTCGACATTTGGCACGTTGCGCGACGCCAGCCTGAGGTTGCGGTCCAAACTATCTGTCACGACGAGCGTGGTGCCTTCGAGCTGAAGCGCGTTCAGTACCTTGACGAAATCCTTGGTCTTGTGCGACTCAAGTTTGAGGCTGTCAACGAGCACAACGTCGCCGGCGAGCAATCGTTCGCTAAGCGCCTTGCGCAATGCCAACAGCCGCGTTTTAGCATTGACCTTTTTTGTGTAATCACGCGGTTTCGGCCCGAACACGACACCACCGCCTCGCCAAAGCGGCGACCTGATCATGCCTGCGCGTGCGCGGCCTGTGCCTTTCTGTGGCCACGGCTTGCGCCCCGACCCGGAAACCTCCCCTTTGGTCTTGGTGCAGGCGGTCCCCGACCGTTGGGCGGCCAAGTACGCGGTTACTGTGTCATGCACCGCTTGCGTGCCGCGCCCGTCTTGGATCAGGGGGAACCTGATTTCGAGCTCGCCTTGGTCGGCGCCGTTGATGTCTTTGACGACAAGTTTCATGGCCGATTACTTCTTAGCTGGGGCTTTGGCTTTCTGCTCTGTCGGCTTTTTGGCTGCCTCGCGCGGTGCGGCGTGTTTCTTAACTGTACCTTTGGGTATCTTTTTGGCCTCACGAATAATGACGTAATCACCTTTGGAACCTGGCACCGCGCCCTTGACCAGCAGGAGGTTATCCTCCGGCCGGACTTGGATGATCTCAAGGTTTTGGACCGTACGCCTGACCTGACCCATGTGCCCCGGCATGCGCAAGCCGCGCCTGACGGTACCCGGGAACGATCGCTGGCCGATTGCGCCAGGCCGGCGGTGCCAGCCTTTAGAGCCGTGAGATGCGTCGCCACCCCGGAATCCGTGCCGCTTGACTACGCCCTGGAACC
>JANWZY010000396.1 GCA_025061935.1 Verrucomicrobiia bacterium | reverse complement strand
CGACCGCGCTTGTCGCTGTGCCGTAGCTGTTGCTTGCCACGGCGAAATACGTGCCGGCGTGGCCAAGCTGCGCATTTGTGATAAGTAGCGTGGCGTTGGTGGCCGCGTGCAATACAGAGTTGTTGAAGAACCATTGGTAAAAGATCGGCTCGGCCCCAGTAGCAGCGACATTGAAGTTGACTGTGTCGCCAATGATGACAGTAGCGTTGGTTGGGTGTTGTGTTATCACGGGTGTTAGCCCCGCAGCCGAGTTGTACGGAGCCACGTCGGCAAAGCTGGTTCCGAACCTGAATTCATCGAACCATAGCACCGTGTTTGTCCCGGCTGGGTTCCCGCCGTTTGCATCGAGCCTGATGTTGTTCAGCCCGTCATGATTTGCCAGGTTGTTCGTTGTGTGTGCGGTCGAAACAGGGGGTTCGATGGCGAGGTTCGTCCAGTTAAACCACGTGTAAACGGTATCGAGACCAGGTCCGCCGTCCAAGTCGAGCCTGATCAACACAAATGTTGGAGCGTTCAGCGGATATGGCGTGACGACCAGTCCGGTGGCTAGAACGCCCGAGGGCGCGTCTTTTCCGACCCAGGTCGCCCAAGTGTCATATGGCAGGCCGATCCGGTTGCCAGCATTCGGGCTACCCACGGTATGCAGCTCCGTGCCGGTGCTGGTGGCGTTTGGGAGCGCGCCCATACGGAAAACAAGGTCGCCTTTGCGAACATACTGGTTTGTTGTGCTGCCGGCTGTGACCGGGCCGATCCATTGCATAACGAAACTGGCCCAATATGTCCCGGGCGCATTCGTTAGACCTGTGTAGGTGCTCCCGACCAGTGTGCCGAAACTGAAACTCCGACTCGGCTGCGCATTCACGGTCGTGCCTCCCGGTGCACCTATTACGACACTGTTCCCCGTTGTGACCAACGTGTTGCCAACAGCATCGGTGTAGCCCAAACTGCCGGGCACGTTCGTGGCCATCGGTACGTTGGCCCCTGTCCACCGGCCTGCCCAGCCGAAACTACCGTCACCCCCAAGCGCTGAGGCGTTGGTCAGGCTTTCGCCCGGCGGGTAATTGAATCCTTCGTACGCCATTAACACTGCTTGCGCTTTTTGAGTCGAAAGGGCGGCAAACACAGCGATAATGGCGAGAGTTACCCTGGTCTGGGGCCAAAGCGGGTGGAAACTGTGTAACGGGCGGTGCCGCGGCCCGAAAATTTTCGCGCATAATTGGATCGCGCTGTCAACTTTACTCATAACGGTTTCAAAATACGGATTCATTTGAGGCTGGATGTTAGGTTCTCCTCGACCCTATCTTAACATTTGCCGACTGTTGGTTGCAGACTGGCTCTTGCACGCCTTGCGTGAAGAAAATTGCGTATTGGTCGGCGCCTGTCAACGAAATTTTGCCTTTGCGGCGGGTTTAGTTTGACGGAGTTGACTTCGCCACTTAGCAGTGCAACAAACCGGCACGGTAGTTTCCTCAGGTTGGCTGTGGCAAGCAGCGCATCAGCCATACGATAAGGCTGACAGCGGAGTTAATCCGCGTTTTAGGTGGGTAGGGCAGGGACAGGTGCGGGCGCGTTGGACCGGGTGTGACAATTTACGAATTGGGCGCTTTGTTGTGGGGCCATGGACTGGGGTAAACAAGTCTCATATTGAGGCGTTTGCGGGAGGGATGTTGAGAAAACACAGGTCGGCATAATGAATATTGGCCAGTTATCAATCCTAGACGCGGTGTTTTGTTCGACCAGGGTAGCGTCACTACTGCATTTAGCGCTGCGTTGCAGCTCATCGGTAAGGGGCTGTC
>JANWZY010000395.1 GCA_025061935.1 Verrucomicrobiia bacterium | reverse complement strand
CTCGTTGCCGTTACCAGTTGCACGCGCGGTGCGGGCGTTTCAACCATTGCAGCGGGATTGGCAGCGGCACTATCAGAAACGGGTGAGGGGAACGTTTTGCTTGTAGATATGAACCCGGAGCACGGGGCGGCACAGCATTTTTTCAAAGGCAAGCCGATGTGTGGTTTGTCCGAGGCACTCGAGCCCGAAAAGCGGGATAATGCAATGGTGCAGGATAATCTTTACTTGGTTTCAGCGGAGGAGACAAACGACAAGAAACTTCCGCGTGTGCTGCCCAAACGTTTTGCGCACTTGGTGCCAAAGATGAAGGCCAGCGACTTTGACTACATCATTTTTGACATGCCGCCAGTTAGCCAAACAAGTATTACCCCCCGTTTGGCGGGGTTTATGGACATGGTTTTGATGGTTATCGAATCAGAACGTACCGGGCAGGAGCTGGTGAAGCGCGCCACCGCGCTGTTGCACGAGTCAAATGCAAATGTCGCGGCGGTCCTGAACAAGTATCGTGAGTATTTGCCGAAACGGCTGAGCCAGGAGTTATAGATGTTTTTTGCCGAGGGTAAAGCTGGACGGAGCGTTATGGTAGGTGTTGATGGTGAAAGGATGAATAAGTGACAAGGAGGGTAGGTGGGCCGGGACGATCGGGCCGGCACAACATGCGGCGTGAGTCGGGCACTGTGGGGAAGCCAAGGGTGAAGTAACATTCTTGGTTCTGGGGTACCTGATGGTTTTACCCTCGGTATGGCGGGCGGTTCGGCCTGCTGCTCTTGCATCAGGCCATCCGGCAAGCGCACAACAATGAATGTGTGTGTGGATGGCGCATTGGTGTCAATTCGCGAATGCGAATTGACGGGGGCGGAGCCTGCTTTTTTCGCGCCGCCATCACCACGAACGCTGGGTAAGATTTCGAGGAGAGGTGCAACCGAGCTGTGTCGGAACGTTGGGTTTTTGAATTTGTCGCTTGATGTTATTCCGCCGTTTCTATTACACGATTAAGCCCTTTGTACCATGGCGCGTACGCATGGCCGTGCGGCGCGCAGTGGCACGGCACCTGCGTGCGCGCTACGCCGATGCGTGGCCAATCTTGCCGGGATCAGAAAAACCGCCCGAAGGCTGGCCCGGGTGGCCGAGTGGCAAAAAGTTTGCCTTCGTTTTAACGCATGATGTCGAGGGGCAGGCAGGATTGGAAAAAGTCAGCGCTTTGATGGAGCTTGAGATGAGCCTCGGGTTCCGCTCAGCGTTCTACTTTATCCCCGAAGGGGAATACAGAGTTCCGCGCGAACTACGCGATAAGCTTGTTAGCAACGGATTCGAGGTCGGAGTGCACGATCTGTATCACGACGGCAAACTGTTCAACTCGCGGAGGCGTTTCAGAAGGCATGCCGCCAAAATCAACCATTACTTGCGGGAATGGGGCGCGGTGGGTTTCAGGGCTGGCTTCATGCTGAATCAGCTCGATTGGTTGCATGACCTTGAGATCCAGTACGATGCTTCGACATTTGATACCGACCCGTTCGAGCCGCAACCAGAGGGTGTTGGCACAATTTTTCCATTTTGGGTCGGCGAATCCACTGTGGAAGGTTCAAATGTGCGGGGAGTGGAAAGCGTGCGTGCTACCAGAAATTCTACGCGGGCACCTAGTGCTGGACTTGTGAGTAAGGGTACCACTCGTCGCAATTCGTACGTCGAACTCCCATTTACGCTGCCACAAGATATTACCCTGTTTTTGCTTTTTCGTGAAAAAAACATAGATATCTGGGTTCGTAAGTTAGACTGGGTTGCAAAGCACGGTGGTTTGGCGCTCG
>JANWZY010000394.1 GCA_025061935.1 Verrucomicrobiia bacterium | reverse complement strand
CCATCGCCAGCGCCCGAGGGTATGGAAGTCGGCTTGGGTGATCGGGCCGGCGAACCAACGTGACTGGATGGGCGGCGGTGCGGTACAAACGGTTCTCTGGTCCTGCTGGGGCAAGAAGGGCGCGCGGGCGACTCTGAAGGCATTCGAGGGGCTTGCGCGGCTAAAACCAGATGGGTGACTAAATCAGAACAGCACCGAGAATCGGGTAAGCGGAACGGCGGGTTGGCTGCGTTGGTAACCCGGTCAACAACGATTTCGACGATGAAGTCCGATTAAATTGGCCTGCCTGCAATATGTGTGTGCGGCCACGCAAAGGCAGGCGGGTCTGCGCACACCCGCCCTGGCGGGATTGTATCTTGACCGAAACCTCCAATGGGCGACTCATCCTTGCTCCCAACAATTAATGCCGAACCGGTCCCTACTCCTCTCTAAGTATCATGTACCTTCTAGGCTTGTCAGGTTCCGTCGGGAGTTCAACGACAAACACTGTGTTAGACGACAAACCAAACAATTCCAAATAGTTTGTGGGGCGGTGCAATTTGATTGCATATTTTGGGTGTAGGTCCATCAGTAAGACCGCGATATCGCGTGTTTCCGAGATTACCGTTACCCAAATGGTAGCGTTGCTGGTCGAGTATTTGAACGAATATTCGCAAAACTTTTTACCTTCTCCAAACAGGTTAGTCTCAGTTAAGACAGTGTGCGGTTTCAGAAAGCCAAGCTCTTCAACTGGAAGTCCCAATGACCTAAGCCTAGACTGAGCTAACTCATGCAATTCATCTTCAAGGGCAGGGGAACAGTCCTGGGTGGCGATAGCCCGCGCAATGATATTGCTCCAAAAGGGTTTCTGATAATACCCATACTGGTACGCCAAATCAGTAAAGGCACTGAAATTCCCGTCAACGTATTTGAAATGATACCTGTCTCCAAACACCAGTTGACCACTGAAATGCTTTGGAGTCGCATTCGCTGTAAAAAACGAGACTTGAGTTATGGTAATCAACGACTGGTCCAGACCAAGCCTTTCAGCAATAAATACAACGTTCGTGAACATTGTATTGAACGCATATTGCTCAAACTCAGGCGTGTTGGTTAACACCCGCCCCCAGTAGCTTAATACCACCATGTTGGTTAACAAATTAGTGATGATCATAGGTCCCACTTATCGGAACGTTAGCCCCGGATAGCCGTATATTACAAGAACGTCTTTCAGCGATCCGGGAAGTGTTTCGTTGAGAGCTTCTTCAAGGGTATACGGCGTACCCCCGCCATCACGGTTGCGCGGCCATGTCCAGAAAAAGTTTTCAATTGCATCGAGGTAGTTCCGGAACAACTGAGACGTATACGAGCCCCTCCAAACTTTCGAGCGAAACCCGACAAAAGCACAAGGCTGCAAGCCGTATTTTTGCAGCTCCTCCAAAGTCAACCGCTTTGCAGGAACTCCAAACGCAGCACACAACTTTTTGCTCTTTATCCCTAGGATTCGCAACCACCACGGTTCCATGTAAGCGGTCCTGCAGCCGAACAAAAATACGAACCGGTACACGTGCTGGTTAGCGTTCGTTCCGGCATTAAGTTTGTTCCCCAGCAAATCCGCTAGTCTGACTGCACATAAACTACGGTTTGTATCCTCAATGTAACCAATTCCCTTCTTCCATCCATGGCCGAAGTAGAAAAAATTCCGCACCTCCTTATTTGCCAAGTCACTCGCAAGCTGGCTCCAATCGGTTGGCCTTCTAAGAGCAAAAGGGATATGGACACTTGCGGTGAGGGGAGAATTGATTACTGCATTGTGGTCAAGGTAGTTGCAGATCGTATTGACTAC
>JANWZY010000393.1 GCA_025061935.1 Verrucomicrobiia bacterium | reverse complement strand
ACCATGCAAATCATGAAAACCAGGAAGGCGTGCTGTGTAGCGGTCAGATTCAAATATGGCGTAAAAGCTTGCACCGATATGTCTGACAAGCCGGAGAACTTATGCGAGAGCCGGATCCAATTGAACGTGACCAGGAACAGGAGCCAAAGCGGGCCGGCGAGGTAACCCATTACGCCGAACAAAAGATGCAGCCTGCTAATGCCGCGCAGCCCCCGTACGAACATGACAAGCGCGTGCTGGAGGTTGCCTTGGCACCAGCGCCGGTCCCGGCGCGCATTCGAGATCATGTCTTGGGGCGCCTCTTCGTAGCTGCCCTCTAGGTCATATGCGAACCAGACCTGCCAGTTTTCGCGCAGCAGCAGCGCTGCTTCGACAAAGTCATGGCTGAGTATATGCCCGCCGAAAGGTTTGCGGCCGGGCAATTGCGGCAGGTCGCAGTACTGCATGAACGGCTCGGTACGGACGATCGCGTTGTGCCCCCAGTAGTTCGCAAAACCCTGCGCCCAGAAATTGAGGCCCCGAATGAACATGGCGGTGTAAAATCGGTTGGCGAACTGCTGAATCCGCCCGAACAACGTGGTGGCGTTGACCACCCCGGGCAGGGTTTGGATCAACCCCACGGCTGGGTTCGCCTCCATCAGCTTGACCAGCTCGACCAGTGTCTGGCCGCGCATTACGCTGTCGGCATCGAATACGACGAAATACCGGTACCGCTTACCCCAGAGCCTGAGGAAGTCGCGAATGTTCCCGCTCTTACGGCCCTCATTTGTGAACCGGCGCCGGTAGAAAATTCGCCCGAGCGCGTTCAACTCACGGACAAGCTCGATCCAACGCCGCTCTTCTTCGATCCATTTTTGAGGGTCGGTCGAATCGCTCAAAATGAAAAAGTCGAACTTGTCCAGCTCACCGGTCTCGGCCAGCGACAGGTAAGTGGCGCGCAGCCCCTCATACACGCGCGGTACGTCCTCGTTGCAAATGGGGAAAAGCAACGCGGTGCTCGTGCCAGCTATACTTTGATGCTTGTAGTCACGCAGGCGCGTGATGCGATGCCGGTCACCGACAATCCCGAGCACAAACCCATACAGGCCTTGCATGCATCCGATGGCTGCCTGGAGAAAAAGCACAACGAAAAGGCTCAGCAGCAACGTGCGCGAAGCCGACCAACCGGTGCGCCAGAGCAAGTCCGCGAAAAGCATCGAGACAAACCCGGTGAGAACTACCGCCGAGCTAAAGAATAAGAACACGCGCCAGCCGCGTCGGGGCGGCCGCGGCGGCACGGGCGCAGGGCGGATGTCCAACCCGCCGGCCGAGGTGGGGCTTGTGGATGCCGGTTCCATGCCGCCCTAGTGCGTGAAGTAAAATACCAACACCAGGACCAATCCAAACATGACCCACACCATGACCATTTTGGCGTACGGGAGCCGGCTGAACTTGGTGAGGGTGGTGATAGGGCCGAGGTCGAACTCACGCGGCGCCATGTGTGAAAGTTGGAAGTCTGGACCGGACCGGAGATATGCCTGCCGCATGGCGTTGACGAACTCGTCCGGCCACGGGCCCGGGCGCAAGAATTGGTCTTGCCACTTGCCGGGCATGTCCGCAAGCAGTAGCGCAAGCCGTCCGCGTGTACTCAGCAGCGGGTCGGCACCGCCGGCAGGCACCTGCAACACCTGAGCGAACCAGTCGGTCACCACCCGGTCGAGCTCTTCAACTGCAAGCTCAGTGGCTGAGCGGTGCGGCTCCGACCGCGCCCGCGCAATGGCGCGTTTCAGCACCAAGACAACAAGTTGTCCGAGCAGGAGCTTGTTCCGCACGCGTAATGCGTTGAAATAG
>JANWZY010000392.1 GCA_025061935.1 Verrucomicrobiia bacterium | reverse complement strand
TCGTAGAACACGGCTGCCTGACCCGGCGTGACCGCGCGCTGCGGCACAGCAAACTGCACCTTGGCTCTACCGCCTCCGCGCGGCTCGACTATCGCTGGGGCACCCACGTGGTTGTACCTGATCTTCACCACCGCCTCGAATCGGCTCGGCGGGCTATCGAACGCGACCCAGTTGCACCGTTCCACCACGAATTCAGTCCGTTCCAGCGCGGCAGCGTCTCCGACAACTACGCGATTGTTCACCGGATCCAAATCAACCACATACAGCGGTTTGCCTGCCGCAACACGCAAACCCTTCCGCTGGCCTATAGTGAAAAACGCGATCCCGTCGTGCCTGCCCAGCACGCGCCCGGTCAGATCAACTATTTCGCCGGGCTGCGGCTTTACGAGTTTTTCCTCGCGCAGGAACCGCGCGTAGTCGGTCCCGGGCACAAAACAAATCTCGCGGCTCTCGCCTTTGGCAAACGTGACAAGCCCGCGCGCACGCGCAGCCGCGCGGACCTCGGCTTTGGTAAGTTCGCCCAGCGGGAAAAGTATCCGCGCTAGCTGCTCCTGCGTCAGCGGGAAAAGAAAATAGCTCTGATCACGTGTCAGGTCGCGCCCGCGCTTGAGTAAGTAGCGGCCGTTTGACCGCTCGACCCGCGCGTAATGGCCCGTGGCAACATACTGTGCGCCCAGCCGATCTGCATGACTAAACAATAAACCGAACTTGATCCGTTCGTTGCACACAATGCACGGGTTCGGCGTCCGGCCTGATGCGTATTCAGCGGCGAAATACTCGATTACCTCGCGCCTAAACGTGTCGGCAGCGTCTATCAACTCGAACGGTACGTTCAATTGCGCGCAAACCGCGCGCGCATCCGCTGCAGCACGCGAACCGCAACACTTGAAATGATCCTGCGCAGCCGATGCGCTGTCGCCCGCCCAGAGCTTGAGCGTAACCCCGACCACGTCATATCCCTGCTCGACCAACAGCGCTGCCGCAGTGGACGAGTCAACCCCGCCACTCAACGCAACAACTACACGCGGCTTGCTCGTGCCAACCATGCCCAACGAAGATACCTCCACACCCACTTTCTGTAAAATCGGCGCGGTAGCCCACACAGTGTTGACTTTTCACAACTGGCACGTTCCAGTCACGTCGGTGTTGAACCGAATGATGTAATTGAGACACGAAAATGCGTGGCGACTCTTTATTTAAGCCCGCCGTCAGCCAGGTGAATGCCAGACCGCGCCGCAAAGCCGCTTCAACGATCTTAACGCACGCCAGGCAACCAGTCGAAATGACTCGACCTTGCTGGCGCCTTTTGATTTAGCGCCTAGCCTGAAGCCGGTTGCCAAAAAGCAGTACGTCGGGGTTACGTAATTCTTAAGCCGACACTCCAATGAATCGCTTAACCAGTCACGCGGGTTAATTGGCCTTTCATTCTCCGTTCGGGCACTTTCGCGGAGGCGCTGGTCACGGATCACATAACCCCGGCGATCCCGTAACTGGACGGTCGGTTGCCCAATCGCCTCTTAATGGTTTGGCAAGCCGCGAAACCGCAGCGTGTTACAAGGAGGAAATGCAGAGCGAATTCGTTGAAAACACCCCTAACAAACTCAGGCGCGGTTTTTAGACACGAGGTGGGAGCAGGGCGTTTCGGCTAGCAGGTCTAGGATAGGCGTAGGAACTTTCCCGCCGTTGCGGGAGGACGTGAAGGGGTGAAACCCAGGTCAACCAAACTGAGTGTGGTTCCGGGGCATCGCTCAAAGCCGTATCACCGGGCAACGCCTGAGGGCAAGGTTTCTGCACACATTCCGTTCGTAGTTCAGCCTTTAGGCTGCTACGCGTTCACAGTTCAGCCCCGCGACATGCGGGGCTGCTGT
>JANWZY010000391.1 GCA_025061935.1 Verrucomicrobiia bacterium | reverse complement strand
CTGGATGCCGTTTCAGACGCATTCATATGCGCGGCTGAGCCGGAATTGGAAGAGCTGGAGCCACTGCAGAACGTGTGCTGCGAGATTAAAGGCAGCACAATGTATGTGGTGGGGTTAGACAGGCGCCGTATGTTCGTGCGCGAACTGCATGTCGAAGGCGCATACGGTAGCGACGACATAACCTGCTCATTCACAGTAAGTTCGGCTCAGCTCAAACAGCTCAAAGCCGCTGTAAAAGGTACAAAACCGAAAGAGCTGGCACGGTCTAGCTTTGTCATTTATCCCGGGCCGGACAAAACTATTGTCGGCGGCGTCGAAATGTTGCCGCGCGGCGAATATCCGAACTGGCACAAGCCATACGAAAACGTGAACAACGTAAAAGTATGGCTGACTATCAGTAGTGAGTTGTTCTTCATAGTCAGCGCGCTTGCGCGGTTCAAGGACAGGTTCGGGGTTCCGACTGTCCTATTCGATTTTTCGACGCAGTGCCTGAAGTCCGCGCCTTTTTTTGAATCACCAGACAGTATGATGCCGTCTGTAGAATGGTTGTTCCAGGCGTTTGGTAAATGGATTTACGAAGACGACCAAGAGATTCTAGGCAAGCTCGAGCCGGTTTGGATTGATGCGCGGTTCGTTGTGGACGCAATCAAGTGTCTCCGGATTCGGCATCCTGCTGCGTTCCAGTGGGGCATCGGCGCGCCCAATGAACAACAAGTGTTTAAGTGCCATAACACTACCTGCATTATTATGCCGATTGGTAGGATACAATCCTAAGTATGCTCCAATATCGTGGATACAAGGTTATTTGTGTAATGCGCGGCGCCAGACGGTCATATGCGACCCGGCCTGGTGCAGTCGCGTATCCGAAAGGCAGATGGGTTTACCCGCGGCCTGGCTGCGGCCCGCTTACGGTGTTCGCAACATACGAAGCCGCAGAGAAATTCATATACGATGATAACGAGCTGGTGTTCTTTGCAGCGTTCACTAGCCAGAAAGCTATTTTAAAATATCTCAAGTATCTCGGCGCCTGCGTGCACGCCGAATATGTCATTGTTCCATGTGTCTGGCAACCGTGGAATGAGAAATTGCCCAGGAATGCGCATGGCAAGCCAATTGCCGTTTGGGACAATAACGGGATTGTGCTCGCCGCGAATTTACCCCGTGGCACGCGACTTGCACGTGCAGTGAAGTGTTTAGAATAGCCGCAGCCACATCATCGCAGCAATTGAACACGCGCGCATGCCGATAGCCAAGATGCGGGGAAAGGAAGCCATGCAAAAAAGAGGCTGGAAGGTCTTGTACATGGCAAATGGTACACGGCATTCGTTCAGATGGCCGTGTGGCATCTATTACCCCTTTGGTGTGTGGGTCACACCACGCCCCAACTGTGGGCCGCTTGCCGTCTTCGCTACGCGCGAGGACGCGCAACGGTTTATACTTGATGAACTAGACCGTGACGCGGTCCAGTTCTTCGAAGTAGTGCCATGCGTCTGGGAGCCGTGGAATGAACGGTTGCCGAGGAACGACAAGGGCATCCCAATTGCGTTTTGGGACGGCCAGGGCAGGCAGCTAATAAACTGCTTGCCCCGTGGCACGCGACTGGCTAGCGCCGTGATGTGTCTAGAGTAGCAACGGCGCACTTTTCCAAGCCCCGCAGGTTTTCGCCTGCGGGGTTTTTTGTTTTATGCAGCTTCGCAGGCTCTCCAGCCTCGCAGCTTCGCAGCAACTGAAGCAACTGCAGTTTGACCCCCGCAAGTCTCTGAATTGCAACGGTTTAGACAGTTGGAGCAATAACGCTCCGACGTCATGCGCGTATCCCGCACGCGCGCAATGACGTAAACCAAAGTGCGGGGAAATGGATGGTATGGACATT
>JANWZY010000390.1 GCA_025061935.1 Verrucomicrobiia bacterium | reverse complement strand
CGGGCTGCTCAGGGCATACAAACTTAGCCGCGACGACACTGACCCGCGGCCCAGACTCGAACTTGTTGATGAGGTCGAGCTGAAGGAAGCGCACCACAGGGTCACTGATATGGTCTCCGACCAAGCCGGGCGGTTTGCCAGCAGCGCGCATCCCGGCGCTTCGGCAGGCGAGCGGCACAACATCGAGCTAGAGCACAGAAAACGATTGATCAAACAATTGGCCGACCATGTCGCCGTGCTGCTACGACGCGAACACGTCGAAACGTGCTACCTCGCGGCAAGCAAGGAGATAAACCACAAAATCCTCGATCTTTTGCCCCACGACGTGCGCGCAAAGATAACCAAAAACATTGCAGCGGACCTGACGAAGCTTGGCAAAGCGGAGCTGCTGGAGCGATTCGCCGCCGAACCATGACCGCGCGCCGGCCCACGGCGCCGCGCCTCGCCTGACACAGCTTGTAACGCTCAGTTTGCGCGGGCGCCACGCAGCAGACACAAACCTGGCATTTAATGCCGCTGATGAAATCTGATGAATCAAAAGCGCGTGGACCGCGCGGCGGCGGAGCGAAAACGCCTCCAGCAGCGTTGCTTGGTTGCTGTAGTCCGGCGGCATTCGGGTCTCCGGCTCGAACAGCCGCGGTGTGAATAACGGTTAAGAAGTGTGAACAACTGTTGCTTCCAGGCGCCTCGGACCGTTGCTAAACAAAAACTCACGCAGTAAGTTTGGACGGGTGCGCCCGGCAGCGCGCTAGTCAGTGCTGCGGAAGCGCAAAGTTGTACAAATGACCAAGCTTGATTATCGGGCCGGCGCGGGACAAGCGAGGCAGGCGGCAGCGTTCACACTGATCGAACTGCTGGTTGTAATAGCTATCATCGCCATACTGGCGGCGTTGCTCCTACCGGTGCTGAGCGCCGCGCGGGACAAAGCAAAAACAACTAATTGCCTGTCGAACATGCGCCAGTGGGGATTCGCGCAGCAGATGTACGCCAACGATAATTCCGAGGGCATCCCGCGTGATGGCATGGACGCCGCCGGCGTGTACCCGGGCGGCAACGGCGGCGCGTTCGACCGCAACGCCTGGTTCAACCATTGGCCGCTATACGTCTCCGAGCGGCCGTTGTCCAACTACGCCGCCAACGCCACCAGCAACCCGCGCGATAACGCACGAAACCTGCCGTTCCCAGGCGGCCAGGGCAGGCTTTGGCACTGCCCGGCAGCCACCATGCCCGACAGCGACCTGATGAATGTTGCCGGGGGCGGTATCCACGGGTTCTTCAGTTACGTGATGAACATTGACCTGAAACGGCAGCGGCCGGGCATGGGCAACGCCGATGCATACCCATACCCGACGATGCCCAAAGTCACGCAAATACCCAAACCGCCACTAACGGTGCTAATGACCGACTCGGTCTTCAATTCCTCCGAAGGGTTCAGCCCGGGCAACAACTATTACTCGGTGAACCCAGCGGCGCGGTGGCGCGCGTTCCCGAGCAGGCACAACAAGAAACAGGGCGGCGTGCTCAACTTCGTTGACGGGCACGCGGCCTTTTTCAAGCAAAGCTATGTCAAGCGCGAGCAACCGAACGGATTCGAATGGCCGAACCCGGACGTGATCTGGAACCCGCCGTACAGAGCAGCGAACCCATGAGGACCAAATTCGAGAAAAAGCTAAACCGACAACCCAAAGCATAGCCATGAAAAATCGCCGAACACCCAAAGCCGGTATTCTAACGGTGCTAACCGCATTGGTTGTTGAAAGCGCGGTCGCCCAATCGGGCCTAGTGCTCACAGGCACAAACTATTTCCAAGACTTCAACAGCATCGAACAAGGGCTGCCAGACGGGTGGTACTTGTATTGGACAAACTGTACCAGTAGTAGTT
>JANWZY010000038.1 GCA_025061935.1 Verrucomicrobiia bacterium | reverse complement strand
GCCATACGCGCGTTCGCCGTCGAGGCTGCGCGCCATTGAGGCGACGAAGTCATCTGCCTGCCATGCTTCTTGGAGCCGTGCCAAGGCTTCATCCGACCAGCCATCTGCTTGCAATGCCTCCCAAGTGGTCGCTCCCGCAATTGCCGCAACTGCGAATCGCACCAACTCGCTGATAACGAGCCGGCCTTCGGCCAGCGCGCTGGGCAGACGGATGAGCGCGACAAGGTTTTCGGCGGCTTCGTTCATCCGACCGTCGTGAAGCGCCGACATCGCGGCCGCGCTGAACCACTGCACCGCGCGCTTGGGCGCGGCCAACATGGTGATGTCCAGCCCCGAAACGTTCGACGTGTTAATTAGTCCTTTGTGAATTGGCCGTTGGAGCGCGTCGCGAATTTGCGCGAGAGCCGCCGCGTTGGTTTGCAAATCCGCAGCCACCTGTTCCCAGCGGTTTGTGACCTTTTCTTCGACCCATTCACCATCCCGATATGCCCCCTGCTCGATCCATTCCGGCTCGCGGAACCCGACAATTGCGCGGCCAGACGGTCTCATCTTCATCATTGGCGGGCAGTTGTGAGGCAGGACAGCACCACTTCCAAGTTGGTCGACAGCCTCGACGAATCGGCGCGCAGCGTTTTCGCTTTCCGGCACGGTCCGAACCAACTCGCCGAAGCTAAGCTTTTCACCGTTGGCAATCAGTTCACTTTTATACCTCGCCAGCGCAGCCTGTCCGCGGACACGTTCTAGCAGTAGAAAGAGTGTCAATAGGCCAACCAGGGCAAGGAACGCGGCAAGTATGGCAGTGAGCCGGTGCATTATCGCCCAACGAAGCTATTTGACGCGCTCGCGCGGCCGCAAGCATTTTCAGCTTGGTCGTGCAAACGAAGTAGGGAAGTCGGGTTTACCCAGCTCTCAGTGCGGGTCCGCGCTGTCGCCCTACCCGGCGTGGAGGAACTTTTCCCGCGCCCGAATCGGGGCGCGCACTAACCCTCGACCGACTACGAACCATTAGTTGCTCAAGGTTTAATTCGAAGACGACGGAGAGTCGGGCCTACCACCGCCGTGTGCTCGTCGGACGGCGGCTAACGAGTGCGCGGGTTTTCAAACGGAGCTGCAAGAGAAAAAACCCGAGCTCGCACCAGTCTTGTCGCGCTAACGATTCGCCGGCCAGCACGGGTTCTGCCGACTCCTGACGAGCCTGCCACGCCAGTGCCCGAGTTGTTTACGCAAGCCTCATGGGCATGACAACGTACAGGAATGGCCCGTTGATTTTGATGACACCCGGGCTTAACTCGTCGGTCAGCTCGAAAAAGATCTCATCCGTGTCCAGCGCACTGAGCGGCTCTATCAAGTACCGCGGATTGAATGCGATGGCGAACTCGCGCCCTTTGTAGTTTATGGCCAGGCTCTCTCGCGCCTCACCGTACTCAGGTGAGTTGGAAGTAATGACAAGAGTGTTCTTCGAAAACGTGAGCTTTACGGAGTTCGACTTTTCGCTTGTCATGATTTCAGCGCGCCTGAGCGCGTGCATGAATTCCTCGCGGTCGAGTGTGATTCTCTCTTTGGCCTCCGTCGGGATAACCTGTTTGTAGTTCGGGTAGTTCCCCTCAATAAGCTTCGACGTTAGCGTGGAAGGGTGAGCTTCCTGCCTTCGCAAGACAAACTCAGCGTGGTTTTCTGTGAACCTGATTTCGACCTCGCCATCGTTCGAGAGGAGCCTATTAAGTTCCTCGACCGCCTTGGAAGGAAGAATGAAGTCGCCTTTTGCGTCCCCGTTAAGTTCACCGTCGTCTTGTGCGTGGGCGAGCCGCCTGCCATCGGTCGCAACCAGCGTCAGATGACCTCCCGAGAAACTGAATAGTACACCGTTCAGGACGTACCGCGTCTCATCTTTCGACACAGCAAACGATGTTTGGCGCAGCATGCGTTTAAGTGCTTGCTGTGGGATGGTGGCCTTTTTCCCGTCTCCAAGCTGCGGCTTGGGTGGGAACTCGTCAGCGGGTATGCCGTTAAGCTTGTACACAGACGAAAGCGAGCTAATCGTGCAGATGCTCCGTTCGTCGGCTTCAAGCTCGATCTCCTGCCCGAGCTCGCGCACAATTGCAGCAAGTTTCTTGAGTGGGAGCGTGACAGCTCCGGGCCTCCTTACTTCCGCTCCAACGCCAGTGTGGACAGTTATATCAAGGTCAGTTGCAGTAAGATCAAGTTTCCCTTCACCGGCCCGGAGCAGCACATTCGCAAGTATCGGCAAAGACGTACGTGCGCCAACAACATTTTGAACTGTCTGCAGGCCCGCAGTGATCTTTTCCTTTTGGACAGTCAGTTTCATTTTTCGCTACGAACTAGGAATCATGTATGCGGCCAAAGTCACCGTTTTATTATGCGCTGTGAGTATCGGAAAAAACAAGAGATGTCAAGAAAAGCGGCGCTTTTCGAGCGGTGACGGCTGTGGAAAAGTTTTGAATAGTTACGTTTTGTGACTTACAAGGCGCCGGTTCAGCCTTTTTCCGCACTCTTTTTACACTTTTTTCGCAACCGAGGTTCTTCAGTGGCAGCGCTTTTGAGGTGCATTTTAGTGTGTGCGCGTGCAAACTTGGCGCATGCTGAACATTGCCGACATTTTCGACCTTTCGAAGACGGCGCACGCAGCAATTTTTGAAGGCTGTGCCTACCCGTGGGATGTACTGGCAAAGATCGAAGGATACCTCTCGAGTATTTTGAAGCCCGAGCTGAGGAACAGGTGTATTGGCGTCGCTTTTATTGGCGACAAGGTGGCTACTGGCGAAGGAACAGTCGTCGAAGACGGTGCAATGATAAAAGGCCCGGCGCTAATTGGGAGGAACTGCTTAATCCGCCACTCGGCGTACATTCGGGAGAACGTAATAATTGGAGACAATTGCGTTATCGGTAACTCGACCGAGTTGAAGAACGTTATTCTTTTCGACGGCGTGGTACTGCCACACTTCAACTATGTTGGGGACTCGGTCCTTGGGTACAAGGTGCACTTAGGCGCGGGCGCTATCGTCTCGAACCTGAAATCGTTGCCGGGTAACGTCACAGTCGACATATCTGGTACACGGATTGACACAGGTTTGCGCAAGTTCGGGGCAATGATAGGGGACGAAGCTGAGATAGGCGCAAACGCTGTGCTTAACCCAGGGAGCATAATCGGCAGGCGCGCGGTGGTGTATCCATGCGTATGCTGGCGCGGGTACCTGCCGCCGGGCGCCATCGCGAAGAACCGCGCAGCTATCGAAGTTGTGCAGGCGAAGCAAGACTAAGGCCTGTACTGCAGTGAAAGAGCTGTTTTAGCCTGCAAAGCGCTTCCCGGGCGCGTATATCTATGATCCGCTACGTCGGCGACGATAGATCAATGGGTGAACTGACCGAGCGGGTCAGGGAAATTTTCTCGCCAAACGGGATATTATCACGCGCGCGGAACTTCGAGTACCGGCCGCAGCAGCAGGCCATGGCCGTGGCTGTAGCGCAAGCGCTGGAAAACGGTGCGCATTTGGCGGTCGAGGCCGGTACAGGGGTTGGGAAAAGCTTAGCCTACCTCGTGCCGGCGATACTGTTCGGCGTGGAGGCAAAAAAGAAAGCGGTTATTTCGACGCACACGATTAATCTGCAGGAGCAGCTTACTTACAAGGACCTGCCGATGCTGCAGAAGATACTGCCGGTACAGTTCAGCTACTGTCTGCTCAAAGGCCGCGCGAATTACTTGTGCACGCGCCGGCTCCATAAGGCGTTGCAGCATGCTTCGGGCCTTTTCACAACCAGCGAGGCTCAGGAATTACAGCGCATTTACGAATGGTCGAAAAAAACGCAGGACGGGAGCCTTTCCGACTTCGATGTTGAGCCGGACCCGAAGGTTTGGGCGCAGGTCTGCTCCGAGCGCGGCGTCTGCTCGCCAAAATTGTGCGGGTACCAGTCCGAGTTCGCGCGCGATCACCCGGTCTGTTTCTACCAGCGCGCGCGCAGCAAATTCCTTTCAGCAGACGTCATCGTGCTGAATCATACGCTACTGTTCACTCTGCTGGCAACCGATGACGAGGTCGAGCCGGGCCAGACCGGGATAATTTTCAAAAACGACTTTGTCATTTTCGACGAGGCGCACCAAATTGAGCATGTCGCGTCCAAGCTTGTAGGGGTGAGTGTCTCGAGCGGTCAGGTTAAATACCACCTGCACCGGCTATGGAACCCGGCGACGCAGAAAGGGCTGCTGAGCATCCTGCGCAGCGGCGCGGCAGTCAAGCTTGTCGCCGACGCACTCGATCAGTCCGAGGCTTTTTTTGCGGCGGTCGAGCGCGCGTGCACCGCGTTGGCGCGGAAGCGCCGTACCGCATCCCCGGCTCCAGAGGCCGAGTACGCGCCCGGCGCGCCGGAAAGGCAGGCTTGGACTGAGATACGTGTTCGCCGTGCCGAGCTTGTCCCGGATAATTTGACTCTGCCGTTGCAGCGCTTACGCGAGCAGCTCGCCGAGCTGGTTAAGCAGACCGACGACCGCCAGCTCGCCGAAGAACTGATCGAGTGCAACCGCCGGCTGGGCGAAATCCGGGACGCGATAGCGTTTTTCCTCGGTCAGGTGGCGCCGGACTACGTGTACTGGGTCGAGCGGACGGGCCGCGCGCACCAGACCATTTCGCTGAATGCGGCACCGATTGACGTGGCCGAGTACCTGCGCCGCCGCCTGTTTGAATCCGGTACCAGCGTCATTATGACCAGTGCCACGCTCGGCGTGGCGTGTGCCCAGCAGGGGGCGGGCGCAGATGGGTCTGAGACGGAAGAAGCGGCCAAGTCGCTGGGCTATTTCCTCCGTCGCGTCGGTGCGGAGTCGGCGCGGGCGCTTCAGCTCGGGACACCGTTCGATTACCAGCGCCAGATGAAGGTTTACATTGTGAGCAAGATGCCCGACCCGCGCGACGAAACCTATCCTGACGCGCTCCAGCATTGGCTCGAGCGGTTCATAACCGAGACGCATGGCAAAACGCTCGTGCTCTTCACAAACACGAAGCTGATGCAACAAATTGGCGAGCGGATGCAGCCGTTTTTCGACAGACTCGGCATATCGTGCTTGGTCCAGGGCACGGGCACGCCGCGCTCGGCCATGCTTGAGAAATTCAAAGAAGACATTGATTCGGTCCTGTTCGGTGTCGAAAGCTTCTGGCAGGGTATTGACGTGCCCGGCGAAGCGCTAAGCAGCGTGATCATCACGCGGCTGCCTTTCGCTGTGCCCGACCACCCGCTGATCGAGGCGCGGATCGAGGCAATCGAGGCGCGCGGCGGCGACTCGTTCCGCGAGTTTACGTTGCCCGAGGCAGTGCTCAAATTCCGCCAAGGCGTCGGCAGACTCATTCGCACCAAGACCGACAAGGGTATCGTAGTGATCTTGGACAACAGGATTCTCCTGAAGCAATACGGGCGCGCGTTCTTAGACGCCCTGCCCAAATGCCCAGTCGAGATCATTTAAACTGTTTTGATGGTAACGCACGCGGGTTGGCTCCCCATGCAAGATTTGAGCGCCGTGCCGGTGTTTGTCCGCTGGTTCCGGTCGCTTCCCGTGCTTTTGCCCTGTGCACGCTGAGACCGGTGCAGTTAACCGCGTCCAGCGGGGGGATTGTCACGAGTTGATGGAACAACTGCCATCCATCTGTGCGCGAGCCTCGACCAGATGTTTAGGCGATCTGGTCGGGCCGTGCCGGCGCGGTGCGTGGGCATTTGGCCGAATTAATACTTGCCGCTGTTGCACGCCTGATTAGACAATGCACAATGTGGGTCGCAGTGGTCCGCTTTTGCACGGCGGATCCGTTCGAAACTCACGTTGGCGTCGTTCGGACAGCCTTATGAAAAAGAAGTTGCGTATTGGCGTACTGACCGCAGGAGGTGACTGCCCAGGATTGAATGCGGCCATTCGCGCTGTGGGTAAAGCCGCCGTCAATTATTACGGCTGGGAAGTTATCGGCATTCGGGACGGGTTCCGCGGTTTGGTCGAGGAAAACTACGTGCGGTTGGATAAGTCGGCTCTTGCAGGCATTCTGACCATCGGTGGCACCATCCTTGGGACGAGCCGCGACCGGCCGCACCGCATGCTCATCAACGGCGAAGAGCGCGATATGACCGATGTGATTGTGCGGAACTACAAAAAACTCAAGCTCGACGCACTGGTGTGTATCGGTGGGGGCGGCACGCAGAAAAGCGCGCTGCGCCTGGCTAAGAAGGGCCTCAACATAATTACACTTCCGAAAACGATCGACAACGACGTGCCGTTTACAGACACCTCGCTCGGGTTTGACACCGCTCTGAGTGTTGCAACCGAGGCGATTGACCGGCTACACAGCACCGCGCACAGTCACCACAGGATCGTGGTAGCCGAGCTGATGGGCCATCGCGCGGGCTGGCTCGCGCTTGGCGCAGGTGTGGCCGGCGGCGCTGATGTCATACTCATCCCTGAAATCCCGTACGACGTCAATAAAGTGGCCGAGGCGATCAAGCGCCGCAGTCGGCATGGCACAAATTTCAGCATTGTCGCGGTGGCCGAGGGTGCCATGTCCGAGGCCGAGGCAGCGAAATTCGCCTCTGCGCATCGGCGCAAGGAGGCGGCCAAAACCGCTGCGGCCAAAGCCAAAGCCAGGGCCGAGCTCGTCCGGTTGGATGAACAGCATTCGGGCAACACGCTGCGGCTGGCCGAGGAGCTCGAAAAACTCACCGGACTCGAGTCACGTGTAACGATCCTCGGCTATGTCCAGCGCGGCGGCACCCCGAGCACAGCCGACCGGTTGCTCGCCACACGCTTGGGCACGGCTTGTGTGCACCTGATCAAAGACGGCGTTTTTGAAGTGATGGTAGCTGCGCGGGGTGACAACACCGAGCCTGTACCGCTCGAGACGGTGGCCGGCGTGCGGAAACAGGTCCCGTTGGATCATCCGTGGATAACTGCTGCGCGCAAGATCGGCACCTGCTTCGGTGATTAATACCCGGTCGGTACTATGTTTGGTCATAATCGCCCCATGCCGGGTCAGTGAACAGGCGAGAGATAATGGAGGATTAGGGAGGGTGCTCAATGCCCGCACCACCACCAGGTTCTGACTGTCCAGACACCGACTTTTACCGGCATTGGCCTAAGCAATGGCACAGGTCCCCGAGCCTGGATGGGAAGAACCGCTCATGTGACTAAGGCCAGCCGCTTTGCCGCAGTGGTGGATGAACGCACGCTGTGCGCGGTGCAGCACACGGCGACAGGTTTGATTGGTTGTTGCAAAAAGCAGGTAGTAGCAGGAATGGGGGGGTTGTGCGGCAAACTTCTCGCTTCCGTAGTTTGCGACGGCTGTTGAGCATTGCATAACTCCGCGACGGTTTTCATGCCACTCGTTTAGACCCGGCTTCAACCGTGTGTAAAAAACGCCGTGCGGGGCAAGCTGTTTTCAGCGGCGCGGCTCCAAGCTCAAAACCGATGGAACGGTTCTGTGGGTCGGTGCTGGCATTCACAGGACTAAAGCCTGCGCTGATTTCACGCATGCGAGCGTCATTGGTGACGTGTGAGCGGCCGCCAACAAATGTGTCGCCCGAGTTTGGAACCGGGGCGCCGCAAGGCGCGCCAGACCATACCCGCCACAAAAGTGCAGGTAACAACTGAATGGTCCGGGCATGGGAACGCGTGTGTCGCTTTAACCCCGGGTTCGACCCATGCGCCTTAGTGCAGTTGACCTGCGGCTCCGACAACTGCTCTGCGCCTGGAGCGGAGTGTGATAAATCCGCTGAAGTGACTGTGTGGAGCGGCTTATCCACCATTCTTCGGGCTGGAGCCAGGTGCTGGCAAAATGAGTGTGCGATAACTGGGTTTGAGAGCCGGTTGGCTGCGCCATGTCGTGGCATCAAGGCCAATGATACGCGTTCGTAGGGGGCGCCGCCGAGGCAATCCATCCACATGCGCCTGTATGGAGCGTTGTGCTCCTCATGGCCGCGCGTTGGCCCTGGGAAGGCAAAGCTTGACCCCAACGGTACAGCCCAACCTACTCGGGCACCTACCCCTTCTTGTGTTTGGTTCGCAGTCTTCAGGCTGTGTGTTGTGCTCGGGATTCGCTCTCGGCGTGCGTGTTAGATTGGAGCCGGTGCGCTAAGGTGTAATTTTTTAAGCCGTGCGACTGTGCCATTGGGCTTAGTCTGTTGGCCTCACCCGGCTTTGCAGTTGGCGTGCGGCCCGAAAGCCATCAGGCGCAAAACATCGGCCATTACACATGGAAAGCGGTTAACCCTGCCCAAGCTGGGTAAACAAGCGGCGGCTTGGATCGGGCCTGTTTTTGCGTCTTGCTGCCTGTGCCCAAAAAGGTCAGAGAGAAGGAAGCCAGGTTTTTGTGGTATGACTACGTTCCGGGCTGGTGAATTTTTGCAGGCCAAGACTTTGAGCTGCGCGCATGGACTCGAAGGCCAACGAGAATAGTTCGGTCCGCTTGTGGTGGGTGTTGGCGAGTGTGGGTTGGGCGCCGCTGGGAGTTGTGGCATTGCATCTTGTGCTTGCGGAGTTTGGCTTAACCGAGCGGTTCGATGCGATGCTGCATTTTTGGGGCGGCGCTGCGGTTGCCTACTTTGTGTTTGGCCTGGTGGTGCGTAGCCCGGGTCTGGCACCGAAAATTCAGGGTCCGTTTTCGTATCTTTTCGCGTTCACTTGCGCGTGCACGGCTGCGGTGTTTTGGGAGTTCGCCGAATTCGCTTTGGACCGGTTCGAGGGCACGGCGATACAGGGTGGGTTAGTGGAAACCATGCTGGACCTGCTGCATGGCGTTTCGGGCGCACTGGTCGCGGCGCTGGGCATGGCGGGCTTGAAGGCTTTGCTCGGGCGGCGGGCGTAGAGCCGCGCTATACTTCCAGCAGTTAACATTTTTTGAGCCGGCTTGCTGTGGCCAGCTCCGTGCCGCTGTGGCGCGGTACCACAGTTCTTGCCAGTGTGTAGGCTCTGATCAGGGCAGTTGTACTGCGCGGTAGAACCTCTGGGGGCTGTTTGTCCAGGTCCAATCAGGAACGAGATATGGGCTGACGCTCAGCACGTTCGACCATAGCGTGAGCCATTGGGTTGAGCCATCGGCGAGGTTGGTGGTGTATTCGATCGCGTTCCTAGTACCGGGCAGGCCCCAATACGTGAGCACTGGCACGGAGTTACTGGCGGATATCGTAAGCGTTGGGAACGGGCCGAAGCATGAGAGGGATACGGTGTAGGCGCCGGTGTCTTGGTAATTCGAATCATGGACTAAGATTGTATGATTGCCCGTGGTCGGTAGTGCGAAGACGGCGGTTTGCAGGTCGCACACGTTTGTTGCTAGTAACTGGCCTGAGGAGCTGTAAACCCTTACGCGCATGCAAAGGTCTGGGTCCGGCGCTGTTGCGCCCACGCGTATGCTTTGGCCCGCAAATCCTTGGAATGTGTAAGCATGCGTTTCTGCGCGCATTGTGATCGAATTGGTGATGGTTTGTGCACAGACGAGTGGTGTGCCGCAGCGGCCGCCCAACATGACGAGGCTCAGTCCGTATGGGCCGGTGTCCTGGTAATTGCCGTCGTGCACGCGAATTGTGTAAGTGCCTGTGGTTGGCAGGACAATGTTTGTCGTGGCGCCGTTACAATTCATGCTCCCGATGAGATTGCCTGCTGGGTCGTGCACCTCCACTGCTGCGCAGAGGTAGGGCAGATTCGGCGAGTATGTCCCGAACGCGCTCACCACAACAACTTCGCCCGCATTGCCGCTGAAGGTGTAGGTATCGGTCTCGCCCTCGAAATCGATTGTGCCGGTAACTGTCTGGCCGCAGGCGATTTGTGTCCCGCATTGGCCGGTAACGAAAGACAGGCCAAGCCCGTAGGCGCCCGTGTTTTCGTAGGTACGGTCGTGGACAAGCACAGTGTATGTGCCGTTGGTGGGCAGCACGATTACACCAGTGGGTTTGTCGCACAGGTTCGTACCGAGCAACTGGCCCGTGGGACTGTACACCTCGATGCGTACACACAAGTTAGGATCAGAGCTGTAAGTGCTCAGCACCACAGCTTGGCCTGCCTCCCCGTTGAACCTGTAAATGTCCGTTTCACCTGGGATAAGCAGGCTGTTTGTTATTGATTGGTTGCAGCCGAGCCACTCGCCGCACGCGCCTGTGACTGACGCTAGGTTCAGCCCGTACAGTCCGGTGTATTGATTGTTCCTGTCACGTACAGTGATAGAGTACACACCTGTGACTGGTAGCGTGATGGGGGCGGTCGCCCTATCGCATACGTTCGAGCCGAGGAATGTGCCTCCTGGGGCGCGGACTTCTGCGCGCGCGCACAGATTTGTATCGGGGCTAGTGGCAGTGACAATAATCACCTGGCCTGCGGTGCCGGTGAAATAATAAATGTCGGATTCGCCGGGCACGGCTATTGTGCCCACAACTGTCTGGCCGCATTCGATGGTGAACTGCGCGTTGGCGCGCGGGTAAAGCGCGTACATTAGTGCAATGGCTGCAGCAAATACACGCCATGCTTGCGTCTGGCCTGTCCGCACGGCTTTCTGTGTTTTCATTTTTTGCCTCCTCCTGCGGTTTGTCCCAGCGGTGTCTCCAGTTCAGGTAGAAAATATCACATTCCCCCGGGAATGCAAGCGTCGTTTGCGCGGCGGCGCTTGTCTTACTCGGTGCCGCGGGAGGCTAGCACGCGCCGGGACGGCCGGTAATTGGCGACGAACTCGCGTCTGAACTCGTCGAAGTCGCCTGCAGCGATGGCCGTGCGCGCGTCTGCGAGCAGGCGCATGAACATGCGCGTGTTGTGCACGCTGAGCATTCTAAGCCCCAGGATCTCGCCAACGTTAAGCAGGTGCCGAATGTACGCACGGCTGAAATGCCTACACGCAAAGCAGTCGCAGTCCTCCTCGATGGGTTTGAAGTCCGCCTTGTATGCTGCAGACTTGATGCTTAAGAGTCCTCGGCGTGTGAAGGCGCCGCCGTTGCGCGCGACGCGTGTGGGCAGGACGCAATCGAACATGTCCACGCCGCGCGCGATCATTTCGAGAATTTGCGCGGGGGTGCCTAGACCCATTGCATAGCGCGGTTTATCCGGCGGCAGGTATGGCTCGGTCAGCTCGACGGCTTTCATCATGTCCGGTTCTGGCTCGCCTACGCTCACGCCGCCGATCGCATAGCCGTCGAAATCGAGCCTGACAATCGCTTCGGCGCAGAGCCGGCGCAACTCTTGGTCTGTGCCGCCTTGAACTATGCCGAAAACCAATTGTCCGCTGGCGCGGGGTTGGTCGCGGCATTCGCGCGCCCAGCGTATGGTCCGTTCGACAGCGGCGCGCAGGTGGCGCAGCGGGGCTGTGTGGGGTGGGCACTCGTCGAACGCCATGGCGATGTCCGAGCCGAGCACGCGCTGGATTTCCATGGCCTCTTTCGGTCCGAGGAAAAGTCGCGCGCCGTCAACGTGCGATTGGAACTCGACGCCGTGCGGGCGGACTTTCCGGATTTTGGCTAGGCTGAATACCTGGTATCCGCCGCTGTCGGTCAAGATCGGCCCGTGCCAATTCATAAACGCGTGCAGGCCGCCCGCGCTGCTGATGACCTCGATCCCCGGGCGGATGCACAGGTGGTACGTGTTGCTGAGTATGATTTGCGTGCCCAGCTCGCGCAGTTCGCGCGGGTCAACCGCCTTGACCGTGGCCTGTGTGCCTACGGGCATGAACACAGGCGTCTCGACTGTCCCGTGCGCGGTTTTGAGCCTGCCCAGGCGCGCTTTGGTGCGCGTGTCGGTTTTCAGCAGCTCGAACATGCTGGTGCGGGCGTTTTTAGCTGAAATTTCGGCGCCGGCAAAGTATGAATCCTCGGACGGCATGTCCAATTCGGGCCGACGCCGCTGAACGTGCATTGTTTACCCGGGCGCGTGCTGCTGGCGGTTTCGGCTGCGTACGCCGCAGTAGCCTGCCGGTTCCGGCTTGCCACCTTAGCGCGCGCGGCCAGTATAAGTGGCATGGAAATCTACATTTTGCGGCATGGCGAAGCTGCGGAGCCGGGGACGCACGGGGCTAAGACAGATTTTGACCGTCCATTAACAGCCGAAGGTAAAGCTGCGGTTCGGCGTGTCGCGCGTGGCCTGCGACGGTTCGGGGTCAAGCCGGAGCTGATTTTGAGTAGCCCCCTGGTGCGCGCGCGTGAGACGGCTGAGATAGTTGCGCGCGAGCTGGGGTTACCGGGGGCGGTGCAGCTTGCCGAAGAGATGTGTCCGGATGGGAGTCTGCGGGCGCTTGTACGGCGTCTGCGCGCGCTCGAGCCGCAGCGCAATGTGGTGATGCTCGTCGGGCACGAGCCGTACTTGAGCACGCTGGTATCGGTATTGGTCACTGGCCGGGCCGGCGCCGGGTTCACAATTAAGAAGGGTGGCGTGTGCAAGCTTGTTGCCGAATCGCTCAAGTGCGGCAGGTGCGCGAAGCTCGAGTGGCTGATTTACCCGGCACTCCTGGCGTGATTGTGCGCTCGGGTTTTTGGTGCTCGGCCCGCGTTCTGCTGCGGCTAGCGTGAGCGGTGCCAACGCGGTTTGGGCCTGACGCGCCCGCGCAACACTGCACTTATTTTTTCGCGCAGTTCGCGGTTGATTACCTCGACAGGCCTGTTTCCGTCTATGACAGTGAAACCGTAGGTGCGCTGCAGTCGCCGGAACGCCTCTTGCATTTTGGCCTGGTACTTGAGGAAGCTGTCGAACATGTCGCGGGACAATCCGATATCCATGCCGCTTTCCCAATAGTCCAGTGCCGCGTTTTTGAACAGCGCGCGTTGGACCAGTTCTTCTGGCGCCACGTTAAGGTAAAAGACTGCGTCAGGTACGAGGGCAATGCCGTAAAGGTTCTTCAGCCACTCTTCGTCTATGCCGCGGACCATGTCGCGGGCCATGAGCGTGTAGATGTAGCGGTCGGCTAAAACGACGAACCCTGCGCGGAGCGCGGGCAGTATGGTGTTTTCGAGCTGGTCGGCAAAGTCCGTTGCGTAGAAAAGAGCCAACGTGGTGCGGCTTAAAATGTTCCCCTGCTGGGCCTTTGCAAGCTCGGCGCCGACCAGGTTGGAACCTTTTAGTCCGACTCGGACTGTGGCGTAGCCGTGGCTTTCGAGCCAGTCGACCAGCCGCGTGATTTGAGTCGAGCGGCCTGAGCCGTCGGCGCCCTCGATGACGATCAATGTGCCGACCAGTTCGTCGAGGTTCACCCCTGGTAGCCCGTGCCCGTAAAACGTGCGGGGCGGGTGGTGCCGGGCGGTTGTGCTTGGGCTTGTGGCAGTTTTCATTCGGAAAGTTGAGGTTTGAGTTCAGGTTTGGCCGTATGCGCGTGCGCGCTCGGCACCGGCAGCGGGCGGTTACACTTGAATTGACCGAGCTTCACTCGCCGCGAAAGGATGCGCCGCACGATAGCCTGCTGAACTTCGGCGGGCTGGTTGGCGTCTATGACCTCGAAATTGAATTCTTTAGCCATACCGAGATATTGCTCCAGGAGCCGTGCTTGGAATAGCCTGAAGCTTTCCTGCGGATCGGGCGACAGGCCGAGGTCCATCCCGGCCTCGTAGTATTTAAGCACGGGCCGGCCGTCGAGGATCCGTCGGAGCGAGACTTCCAGGTCGGCGTTGAAGAAGAATGTCACATCTGGCAGCGCGGCGAAACTGTATATACCGCGCACCCAATCCGGCGGGCACCCGCGCACCACGTCACGTGCGAATGCTGTGAAAATGTACCTGTCGCACAGTACAAGGAATCCTGCCCGGAGCAACGGCAGCAGGTGCCGCTCGTACCGGTCTGCAAAATCGGTAGCATGGATCAGGCTGAAAGTCGTCGGGGTTAAGAGGTGGTTTTTTTTGGCCCGTGATGTGGCCGACTTCACCAGTTCGGAAGAATTCCACTCGCTGAAATAAACCTTGAGCCGGCGCGACTCCAGCCACCGTTTAAGCAAATAAATCTGGGTAGATTTCCCCGAGCCGTCCAAGCCTTCGACGGCGATGAGCCTGCCCGGGAAACCCAACTCGGCAAACGTTTTCATTCCGGCGCACATGAAAGCAAATTTGGGCGTCTTGGGAAACTCCAAACGGTGGCGTAAAACCTAGCCTGTAGGTGACTGTGTTCTCCGCCAGGGTTGAAAAGATTTCGCCCCGGCTCGAATGGAGCACTGGTTCTGTTGCAGGTGCGGTCTGGGGCTGCGGCAGCGCTGCCGCCGAGTAGAGTGGCTCCTGGGGCACTTCAGTGCGGGTCGAGTTCGTCTGCGGCGCGCGGGCGGATGCGA
>JANWZY010000389.1 GCA_025061935.1 Verrucomicrobiia bacterium | reverse complement strand
AGACCAGGCTCAATTGGCTCCGCGTTTTTACAAACGCAGCTATGGGAATGGGCCACCCCGGCTGTAGCCGCGCTTGTGAAAGTGCGGCCAGCGTGTTGCGCTAGCGTTCCGCCGACCCGCCCGGCTTTGCGTCGTGACACCGAGCGCCCCAGCGGGCGCCAGACCACGGTCCACCACGTAAGTGGTGGGCGAACGGGCACGCAAACAACAACCAAAGTCCCGGTAGGGACGGCATAATTGCGCTCCTGGCAAATCCATGTCGTATCCACAGAAATCTATGGGCTGTTGGCCCTGGCTATCGCATCTGCTCGACGCGCACCTGCCGCAACCACGTTTGAGCGCAATTTCTGTTGTCCCTTCCGGGACTCATTTGGGATTCGGACGCTTGTACCCACCGTTGACACGGCGGGCTAGTGTCTGTCGCTCTGGCGTGCTCCGCATTTCTGCGATGCGCAGGCCGCAGGAGAACCGGTCACCGGTGCGTTTAACAGTCAGTGGGCAGCCATTAGCTGGCTGTTTCGGGTGCGACCACGCCCTGGGGTAGCGCGTGGCGCACTTTTCATTAAAAAACGCTGCTAACCACGCCCCCGAGAGTGCGCCGTTATAAACCTTCAGAGGGACCGGTTTTTTTCTCGCGGTCCTTCTTGTTGAGTACACGCACGCGGACGTTTTCAGCAAGCACCAGCGAGTTGGGCGGCACGCTATGCATGAGAAACACGTTGGCGCCGATGGTGCTACCTGCGCCCACGACCGTCTCGCCGCCCACTATTGTTGCACCTGCATAAATGGTTACGCGGTCTTCGATTGTGGGATGGCGTTTCTTACCCCGCAATTTTTCAGCGTCAGAAATCGAGCGCGCGACCAGGCCGACGCCTTGGTAAAGCTTGACGTGGTTGCCTATCTCGGCCGTTTCACCCACCACCGTGCCTGTGCAGTGATCAACAAAGAAGTGCGAGCCGATTTTGGCGCCAGGGTGCAAGTCCATGCCTGTGCGCGAATGCGCCCATTCGGTCATGATGCGCGGGATCAACGGCACATGCCGCTTGTACAGCTCGTGTGCGAGCCGCTGCACGGCCACGCATTCAATTGACGGGTACGCAAGCAAAACCTCTTCGCGGCTCAGCGCCGCAGGGTCGCTGTTGTAAGCCGCCTCGGTGTCGGTCTGTAGCAGCTCCCGGATACGCGGTAGTTGGCCAAGGAACTCGACTGTGACCGTGCGCGCATAGCTTTTGATATCCCTGGCCGGCAATCCTTCGGGTGGGCCGTATTCGAGGCTTTTGGCAATCTCGGCCTCAAGCCTGGCGGCTACAGACCCGAGCAGCGCTTCCGTGTCGGCTTGGATCGAGCTTATCCGCACAGGTCGCTCGTCGAAAAAGCCCGGAAATAGTAGGCGCAGCAAGTCCTCGGTGATGTTAGCAATGGCACGCTTCGAAGGCAGCGGCTTGCCGTCAAGGTGGTTAATGCCGCCGAGCTGCTTGTACGAGGCGACCAACTGTTCAGCAAGTTGTTTAATTGTGACTTGCACGGCGTTGACTATTCCGCACCCGTGTGCCAAAGGCAAGCGGGCGAATTGCAATCACCGGGAAGTTCCCCATCCGATGCCAGCCCTCTCAAGGCATGTGTCCGCACCTGTTCACGATTTGCTACCTTTGCGCGGCTGCGTCGGGGCCGTCGGTGGCGGGGAGATATCAGCTTTACCTGCGCGGACGCGCCTTGACTCCAGCCATACGACGACACCGACCAACGCGACTCCCAGCGCGATCGCTGCCAAACTCACATAAAGAGGCTTCGTATGCGGCTCGAAGCGGAACTCGACCGTGTGCGCGCCTTCCGGCACAAAGACTCCGCGCATGATGAAATTGCATCGCAACAGTTGGGCGCGGGCGC
>JANWZY010000388.1 GCA_025061935.1 Verrucomicrobiia bacterium | reverse complement strand
ACTCGGCCTCGGCCCGGCAAAACGAGTGCAAAACCCATCGTTGCAGCGCAATCTTGTTCAGTGGGCTTTTGTTTCCCCCTGTGTACAGGCTTTCGGATTCGTGAGACTCCAACGCTTGTGTAAGACCAGCTCGTTCTTGGACAGCCCTCAGCCTGAATAGGCCAATGACTTGAGGGCTGTGTTTGGCGTACCGCTCGGCAACACAACCAGTGAAGTAAGCACGCCTCGCTTGGCAGCAGAAGAACCAGACATCAACACCTCCCACGGTTTCACAACCGTGGCTACGATGGCTCCTACGTAGCTGCGCTTGTTAAAGCGCGGCTGAAAGCTGGCACGCTAGTTTGACGGTGCCGATGCATTTCTCAGCCGAGTTTTTTTCGTTGTACCTCACTCGTGACTGGCAAACCGCGCATTGCCGTTCCCATCCGCCCCCGCATTTTTTTGGCACGCAGTGGGTAAGTGCAGTCCCCAGCTTGAGCCGCACTTTGACGTGCGCAGTCGGCCCGCGCGAGCGAACTGAAGCGCACCGAGCGTCCACCCACTCACCGCCGGCCCGGCCAAAACGACTTTACTGGACTTATTGTCACCGGTCCCATTAGTCCCGAATCGCGCAGTGGCCAATCGGACGCATCAAATGGTCGGTAATGCACGTTGACGAAATTTATGTCGTGGAAAATTTTCCACTGCACGCCGCGCCGGTCCAGGTCGCGGATGCGGTTGGCGCTCAGGTTCGTGACCTCGATTTCGAGCTGGTTGTTCGTGGGGGCAAGGTTTTCGAGCACAAGCCGGAACGGCGCGTTTATCAGTGTGCCAAGCTCGCGGCCGTTGAGTCGCACGCGCGCGCTGTCGCAGACGCGGCCAAGATCGAGCATCCACGCCTCGGCGGGTTGAGCCGGCCGGTCAAATGTAATCCTGTAGAGTGCCGTGCCCGCGAACCGGTGCGCGTTTGTGTCGCTGAGTGCGGTCCACGAGCACAATTCCGTGGCTTCAAAACTCTGCGGTAGCTCCGGCCCACCGGCAATGAACTCGACACGCCACGTACCTGTGATTTCAATTGGCCGGCCCGACAGTTCGAGGTAGCGCCAGGGCGGGGTGCCACCCAGCGGCTTCTGAGTCGCGCAGACGAACACCGATTCCGCAGGCTGAAGTTGAATGTACACATCTAGGCCACCGTCTTCAGCCCGGCGCGCTGCAGCGCGGCCGATCCGGCCGGTCATGGGGTCCATTAGCGCGGCAACACGCGCCTTGGTGGCAAGTGTAATCCAGCCGCTAAAGGCCTGCGTGCCGTGGTTTGCGATGAAATAAATGCGGTCCGGGCCGGCCTTGCGGCGGATGAAGATGAACCCTGGCTTATCGGCGAGCGGCTCGCGCTCGATTCGTGTCTCCTGCAATGCGGCTTCGACATCGCCCACAAAAAATTGCCCGGCGCCCACATGTGCACGTCTCAGGTATGCGTGGCCGACGGGGCGCAGACGCAACGGCTCGATCAGCTTACGCAGCGCCGAGCGGCGTTCCTCGAGTCGGTCGAGGCCCGGCACATCAGCGGGCAAAGAATTTTCAAAAATGATGGTGCAACCGTTTTGGGCCAAAGCCACGAGCTTTTCCATCGTCCCCAGTGGAACATGTGTGCATTGGGGGACGAGCACGGTGCGATAAGTGCCGCCGGGCATTTCGATCTGGCCCCGGACAGCTTTTGCCAACGCCAGTTGCCTGTCCGAGACATAATCGAACATGAACCCGCGCGCCCAGAGCCATATAGCGAGCCTGCCGATGGACTGGTTCGTAAACCAAGCGGTGTTGTGCACGGTCAACTGTTGGACCGTACCTGTCGGGTTATGCCACAGGTCGTAAATAGGCCAGTAAAGCAAGATGTCGTGGTCGGGTTGCGTCG
>JANWZY010000387.1 GCA_025061935.1 Verrucomicrobiia bacterium | reverse complement strand
CACCGCGACCTGGCGGGCGCCCCCTGGCGCGCGCTTGCTAAATGCCCGGTCGCGGAAACGCGAACTTTTTAGCGCGCGCCAATCTCGTAAACGTTTGGTGATCCCGAAGCTTTTGTGCCAGCCACAAAACCCTTTATCCGAAAAGGAACAGACACACATATTCGGCAGTCGCCATTCTGTTGGCCTGAGGCTCGACGCTGATGAATCGAAGCGCAAGTTAACCCACAGGCCGGAGCTGCCACTGCCAGTTTCGGCGCTCAGCAAAGTCATGATGCAGTGCCGCCGGGGCACTTATTCGCACCGTCGAGGTTGGTTTCCCACAACCAAGTTCCATCCAGCCTGAAACGCCTGAAAAAGCCTGCAATCGCGGTTGGACTAAACAAGGACCGTGCGCCTTGGGCCCACTTTGCCGCCCGGAAAACTCCGAGGATAAACAACGTTCAAGGCGTATAACACGCAGGTTAAGAATCGAACCCACAGCTTTGCCGGAATAACTCGCGCCCCGACTATCGAGACTCGCTATAGTGGGTAACATCTTCGCATTAGCGCCGGGCTTTAGCCCCGGTGAATGCCGGTGCCAACCCGTAAAACCGTTTCAACGGTTTAACGCCCGCAGCCAAGCCGTTGAAACGGCTTGCGGCTGCCGGCGGGTTTGACACCCGGCTGAAACCGGGTGCTAATGTAGTGGCATGAAAAGCGTTACGCAGTTGTGCAAGGCTCAGTAGGCTTTTCCGATGCCAGGCCGTCTCGGGCCTAAAGGCACAGCCCTGTAATTCGCGATCGCTTTTCAAAGCCGTTACACCAGGCACTCGCCTAATGGCCTAGGTGAAAAGCTCTCACACGCATTGCGTCGCCGCGGCATTACGCGCACTGCAAAGGCTCGTAATAGGCGCGGTCGTCGGGGCGTTCTGATTATTGGCCCCGGTAAACCCGCTCGTCCAAGTTGCAACTGCAGCGTGGCTTCCAGAACATTCAGCGCGCCAACCGGTGCCGCTGTTTCGCGATTAGGAAAACCATGTACAGGAAATCGAACCATTGACGTGTTGAGTAGTTTTCCTCCCATTACGCCAGTAGTTTCTAATGTTGTTCCTGACACCGACACTGTGGCTCGGCTTTCGCAAGCCCCCAATCCGTCGTGCCGCTATTTTCAGCTTACGAAGCAAGCTCGGCAGCATTAGCACCGCAAGCCGGAGTTGTCAAACCAACACCCGAGTGCACTTAAATCGGAAGCCTTGCGCTCGGGAACAAACCCGGCCTGAAGCGGACCAAGCTCGATTTCAAGGGGACCAATTGTGGCGTGGGCCGATTCCAAATCATCCGGCCCAATAAGTCACCTTCGAGTCAACAGCAACGGCATCGGCGCTATTAAGACACGGCCAAGGCAATTTCAAAACACTGCTGACTCAACGCTTCCCGGAACCAAACCAAAACCCGTTATCCCGTCCCCGGGTCACAGCCCTTGCAACCCGCGCACCGCAGCAACTGGACTGTGCGTGCGAATTCCCAAGATCCTTTCCGATCCGAGAGCCGACTACTATTCTCTTCCCGAAAAACGCGAGCCCCGGACTTTTGGTCCGGGGCCCGCTCGAAGCTTCCTTTCCGCTTTAAGCTACTTCCGACGGCGGAAGATCATCAATCCAGCCAAGCCCAATCCCGCCAGTGCAAACACACCCGGCTCAGGCACGAGCTGAAGCACTATCGGTTGCATGCCCATCATATCCTCTGGCGGCGCGGGCGGTGTCCCTCCCCCGCCAAGGGTGTAGTTGAAAACATTCCCTTTACCCCAATACCCTACACCACTAGGATAACTGTAGGTTGCCGCCGCTTCCCATGTTGGTGCCATTTGCCAAACACGAACTTGCAGGGATACGATGCTGCCCCCGGGGACCGGTAGAG
>JANWZY010000386.1 GCA_025061935.1 Verrucomicrobiia bacterium | reverse complement strand
TAGCCGCGCTTGTTGAAGCGCGGGCGGCAAGAGAATCGGTGATCGGCGGATTCCACGGTTTCGCAACCGTGGCTACGATGGTTCCCGCGTAGCTGCGCTTGTCAAAGCGCAGGCGGCACGGGAATCAATGATCGGTGGATTCCACGGTCTTACAAACGTGGCTACCACGCTTTCACAAACGTAGCTACGTCATTAACGCGGCTACGGTTACCACTCACGTAGCTGCGCTTGTGAAAGCGCAGACTAATTCGGGTTTCGGACGCTTGGGCCCACCTTTGGCCCGGTGGGCTATGCTCTGTTGCCCTGACGGGGCTTTGGAAATTCGTGCACCCGCGATTCATTGCGACTTGGTGTGTAGCTGCACCTGTTGAGGCGCAGGCGGCGCGTGTGCGTCTCCGCGTTTTAACAAACGCGGCTACGGTGGCACGGGATCGGTCATCCATGCCTTCCACGGTTTCGCAACCGTGGCTACGATGGTTCCCGCGTAGCTGCGCTTGTCAAAGCGCAGGAGGGCACTGGAGACCGGACATCCATGTGGTCCACGTTTTTACAACCATGGCTACGGCCTCTATGCGTAGCTGCGCTGTCAAAGCGCGGCCAGTGCTGCGCGCTAGTGCTCGGCCGCCCTGGCGGGGTGGGTCGCGACGGTAAACGCCCCTTGGCGCGGCGGACCTATAGCCCCCAAGTTCGTGGCGGGTATCGGAGCAGCGCCCGTGCTCGTTATTCGAGGTCCAGTCAGAAATGGCAGATATGAGTCATCGCGCCGTGTGCAGCCTTAAAGCTGCTGGTCCGCTCTCAGGGCATGCCATGGTACGCATACACACGGTCATTTGATCGGGAACCAGGGTTCAGCCCCGACAAACTTGCTGGGGGCAAATGACCACGCCAGCGGTCTCTCAACTACTTTCCCACTGCGCCAAAAGCTGCTGAAGTGGCTGCCGATATTGATCGCTAGGCCCAGCGAGCAACCGGGTTGGAGCCTGGTGCTTCTGAGCTGGCAAAATCCGGCCCAATAGCTAGGCGTTGGCGGCTATGGGTTTAAGAGTTGCGCTGGAGCAGTTGCTGCACGCGCGCGGCTACCGTCTCCGGGGTAATCGCGTGCAAGCACGCCAACGGCTCGCGATATGTGCACCTGGCACGCATGCATGGCACGCACTCCAATTTCGTTTGGAGTACGTTTTCCAGTTGGCCGTATGGCCCGGTCCGGCGCGGCTCAGTAGGTCCGAACAGTGCGACCACGGGCCTGCCGAGCGCAGCGGCCACGTGCATCGGCCCGGTATCATTGCTTACCACTACCGCGCTGAGGCGCAGGATTTCGATCATTTCTTGCAGTGAGGTTTGCCCGGTCAGGTCAAGAGACCTGCCCGGCGCAGCGCCTGCTAACGTTGCCCCAAGCTGGGTCTCGTGCCGGCTGCCCAGAATCACGAAAACAAGCTGTTTATCTTCAGAGGCGAGCTGCCTGAGCAGTGCCGCGAAGTTTGATGCTGGCCAACGTTTGTTCGGCCAGCGCGCGCCTGGCAGCACCGCAACCAGCTTACCATTAATGGCTGGCCACTTCGCGCGGACTGCTGCGGCAACGTCTGTGCGGGGCGGTAACCAAACGAAATTCGAGTGCACTGGCACCCCGAGCGGTTCGAGCACCCCGAGGTACCAATCAACTGCGTGCGTGTAATACGACTCGCGCCGTACCGTGAGGTCGTACCACGCGCGAGCGCCTTCACGCGGTTCGTCAAGGCCGATGTAAAATGCGCCGTTGGCGAGCCAGCCGAGCGCTGCGCTGCGCGCCAGGCACTGTAAGTCTATGACCATATCGAAGTGCTGTGCGCGGAGCCACCAGACGGTTTCCCAGAGCTTCATCAACTGGGCCGGTGCCGCCCAGTTGCGGCGCTCGAACGGCACA
>JANWZY010000385.1 GCA_025061935.1 Verrucomicrobiia bacterium | reverse complement strand
CATTGCTCGGATCGTAAAACCGGGCCCGGAGGTTGTACATCTTGAGCACCGAGTCGTATTGCTCGCCGCAATAGAGCAGGCTCGTGGGGGCTGCTTCTGCCGTGCTTGAGGAGACCGGTACATGAACCTGCCCATACGCCTCATAGCTGTATCTGCAGGTGACACTGCCAGTGGCGCTGGCCAGTTGACGGGTGCTGCCATGCCCATCGTACAGCAACCACCGAGGTTCAGCCCCGCTCGGCCCACACTGCCCCAACACATCATCCCCAATCACATAGCTCCGCAGCAGGGTTCGGTTGGTCCCAACCTGACTGAATTCCTCCAACACCTGCGCGTAGCCAGTGTGATTGTTCGCGTCTATCAGGTACAACTTAGCAGCACCGCCATCCGATGCCCAGCTACGCACTCGAATCCCGTTGTCGTTGTACAGGAAGTAATTTGTGACCCCGCTGCCAAGCGTACTGACCCAGCTCAACTTGTTTCGCAGGTCATACCCGTACAGCGTCACCGTCTGGCCGGAGGCAGACAGATTGGTCTTGGCTACAAGCGACCCGTTGGCGTCATAGCCGTAGCTGTTGGTCTCGGTGGCAGTGCTGCCTACAAGCGTCACTTCTCGCAGCAACTGATCGTTCGCATTAAACAGATTGGTAATGGTGGTCACGCTCCCGGGCCTGTACCGCACCTGCTTAAGCCGGTTCCCAGCAAGGTCGTACTCGAAGGTGTTCGTGTACGACCCGCCAGGCGCAGTTGATATGCACACCTCGTTGGTCAGCCGATACAGCGCGTCGTATTGCCACGAAAGCCTGTTGGTCTGATACGTGGGCGTCGTGTCCTCGGTCCTGAGGATTTCCAGCGCATTTGTGCGCCTGCCGGTCGGATGCAGTTGATAGCTGAATTGCGACAGCAACGTGCCATCCGCAGCCCGGTTCACCAGGTTAGTCAGCCGATTCAGACTGTCGTATTGGTATGTGGTAATCACGCCGTTGGGCAACTGCACGGTCTGACGATTGCCCACAGCGTCGTACGTATAGATGGTCGGATTCTCGGTGACGTTGTTGCCGTTGCGCCTGAGCACGGTCACAGTCCGCAGCCGGCCCAGCGCGTCGTATCCGTACTGGACTTCGGTGTTTGCCGTGCATGTGCGTGTGAGCCGGCCAGTGGCAAGGTCGTACTCGTAATTGATCACGCCCTCGGGACAATTGACCTGTGTGAGCCGGCCGTCGAAGTCGTAGGTGAACTCGGTAATGCGCTCGGTCTCGGTGCTGTAGTTGGGCGGCGTTTTGCATCCTGCACGCGCGCTCAACACAATCTGCAGCTTCGGATCGCTCCCGAGCAGCGCCACCACGCATACCACAGCGACCGCGCGCCAGAACAGGCCGGGCCGGTATAGTTTCGCCCGCCCGGCGCGCTGGCGGTACCGACCACTGCTACTGGGGGCGCCGGCGTTTGCCAATGCTTGGCATACGCACAGAACAAACAGTCTCCGCTTTGGGCTCGGGACACAGGCCAACGCAACTGCGCAAAGCGTCAACCCCAAGACGCCGCCTGCGGTTTCTGCCGGCACACGGTCGAGAGCAGCCAACACAACCGCGCCAACAGATTGCCCAACGCCGGTTGCGTAGGATGCCCCCGGAGGCAGACCGATCAATGCCGCGTACCCGTCACAGGTATTGGTGGTCACGCCAGGACCGCTGCGCTCGATGATCCGGCGCAACCGGCCCAGATTGTCGTACACATAACAGACCGCGTTGGATGGATAGGTCGCGCCGGCGGCGAAGTAGAACTTGGCCCGGACGCGTCCGTACCGATCGTAGGCATACTCGACCCGCTGGTTCTTGAAGTCATATTGCTTCCACAGGAGGCCATTCGGGTAATACACGTTGCTGCAGACCTGGCCAAGCGGCAGCCGTTGCTCAAGCAA
>JANWZY010000384.1 GCA_025061935.1 Verrucomicrobiia bacterium | reverse complement strand
TGGCACAATTCCTGCGTAACGGAAGTGGCAGCCCCGGTAGCTTGGAAACGCGGAAACGTCCGCGCCGGGCGGAGGCGTTACACAAAAGGTTTGTATGAACCTACAGGAAGCAACTGCACTAGTGGCTGAATGCGCGCAGCGCATGAGTGAGCTGTATGGTGCGACTGTCTTTGACGAATGGGCAATAATCCACGTCCGAGACAGAAAGGCGCGAGTTATCCATTACATAGGCCCGCGCCGGGCGGAGTTCGTCACGGGTATAGCGGAATTGAAAGACGCGCTCGACGGGCTGCTGTCAAATGAGCTGGGTTGCGGCGATTTCGCCTTCGAGCGCCACGCCGTCGGGCCCCAAGCCGATGCACTGCTTGTGCTCGGGCCGGATACATACCTCATTTGCAACAACACTACGCTTTCGATCCATCAGATAACGCAGAACCCGCTCTGGCTCCAAGCGCAGGTGCCATTTGCAGAGCTAGCCGAAAAGTTCAGGGCTGACCCACTAGTTTTGGCTCGCGCTTGATCGATCACGGCAGGATGCCCTTGTACACGAACAACGCGTAGGCACCGACAAGCGCCCAGCCGATGAGGCGTGGCAGCCCGCCCAGCAGCGTTACACAGAGGAAATGAACCAGCGCCGCGCCGAGCAGCAGCGCTGCGCCGAGCACGAACAAAGGTGGCACGACCAGTGTCCGATGTAGCGCATACAGCCCGACGCACAACGGGATACAAATATGCCCGTCACTGACCTGCGACGTGTAAACCACCTCGGGCCGGCCGGCCCAGCCGTAGTAAAACGCGAGTGTCGCGTTCGGGAGCACCATCAGCCATGCGCTCACCCAGCCGTAATGCTTCGCAATGAACCCGCCCTTGAGCTGCAATACCCAATTAACCAGCCAGTCCACGCTGACGTATGCAACATACGCGCATGCAAGTAGCACGACTAGATCCAGTGCCAGCCAGATCCGAAGTGGCCTCTGCTCTCGTACGCTCGTCTTGAGCACTTCGAACACGTGTATCAGTTGCCAAAACAAAAAAAGGCCGACTAGAACCAACCCGTCAGCAAAGTCCAACCGCCCCGCACAGCCTGCCGCTGCCAGCGAAGTCGGCGCGCGCCCGTCACTGCTCAGCACCCACACTACGCCCGTGAAAAATGCGACTGCTATTAACGCAAGCAGCAACGACAGGCGGTCGATCCGTCGCTCCATTACCACGCGCGGTGATCTGGCCTTCGCGTTAGGCCCGGGCACGAGCCGCATGCCCCACAGCCCGGCAACCAGCCCGAGCACCAGTGTCATGTTGGTAACGTTGTTTACAAGGCAGTTGGTCATTACCTCCGCGCCGGAGCCCCCTTTGCGAGCCATGAGAATCGTGAAAATCAAGTTGCCCATCCCCGAGCAGTAGGGCAAAACGAGCGTACCGAGTACTGTCCCGCGCAGGCCACTGCGACTGATCGCTTCGAGCCGCCAAATCATGAGCAGTGACACTGCGATGAACAGTCCGGCAAACGCGGCCGGCGCCCAGTGCCCGGCCCGCTCGATCCATTGAACCCATGTTGTCACAGCGCGCAGTTAATCAAGTGTGGGCGGACTGGCCAAGGCAGTTTTGGCTTTGATTCATCTTGAGCAATAAGTTGGGCGCGCGTAAAAGGGTTGAAGCGTACTACAACGCGGCGCGCAATGAGTCCTTGCAGCGCAGGGAATTGACGACGTAACTTACGCGCTTATAGACCTTCAGCGCAGGGGAGCGGAATCGCCCAAGTGGGTTCTTCATTCCCGCACTGCGCTGGCAGGCGGTTTTGGCGACCCTAACGGGATTCGAACCCGTGTTTTCGCCGTGAAAGGGCGATGTCCTAGGCCTCTAGACGATAGGGTCGCAACCCAGGCGAAAGGCTCAGGAAATATAATCTAACAATCCACCCTGTCACGCGC
>JANWZY010000383.1 GCA_025061935.1 Verrucomicrobiia bacterium | reverse complement strand
GATGTCAACGTGGAAATTGTGGTTTTGTGCGGTAATCCACACCTTGCCGGTGCGGATGTCTTTCACAGGATGATTACTGCCGTGGTGACCAAATTTAAGCCGCCGTGTTTTGCCATCCAACGCGAGACCGAGTAACTGGTGGCCCAGACAGATGCCGAGCATCGGCACGCCACTGTCCAATAGCTTGCGGATCGTTTGGACCGCGTAGGGCAGGCCGGCCGGGTCACCAGGACCATTTGATAGCATTATGCCGTCAGGTTTGGCTGCCAAAACTTGCTCGGCGGAAGTCGTGGCCGGTACAACCGTCACGCGCGCCCCCTGCGCGAACAGATGGCGTAAGATGCTCCGCTTCACGCCGAAATCGAGCACCACTACATGCGGTTTCCCATCCTTGTTCCGATCTGGGTCACCATCTACCACTGCGGGCACCCAGCGCTGACCCGGATCGCCGCGCCATTCATATGGTGTTTTGCACGTGACATATTGCACGGTATCAACGCCGTCTAAGCCAGGCCACGCGCGCGCCATTTTCAGCAATTCGTCCGGTGACGTGCCGCGCGTGGACAGTGCTGCGCGGAGCGTACCGCCCTCGCGCAGTTTCCGAGTGATGAGCCGTGTGTCCACCTCTGCAATGCCCGGTATGCCGTGAGCGTTGAGCCAGTCCGGGAGCGAACCCGCCGCGCGCCAGTTAGATATTACAGGACTGAGCGCGCGCACCACCACAGCGGAGACTTGCGGGACGGCAGATTCAATGTCTTCTGGGTTAACACCCACATTGCCTATGTGCGGGCAGGTGAAAAGTACGCCTTGGCCGCGGTATGACGGGTCTGTGATCACCTCTTGGTACCCTGTCATTGCTGTGTTGAAAACAAGCTCGAACACGGTGTCGGTTTTTGCGCCGAAACCGACGCCGTGGAACACCGACCCGTCTTCAAGAACAAGTGTTGCGGCGTTCATGTGCCAGACCGGCAATGACTCTACAGCCAGTAATCGCGTTAGTCAACGGAACAATTTTTCTGTGGTCTTTTGTGCAGTTCGAGCCGGTTTTGTCCATACCAGCCGCGACGGCCAGATATGTTGGCACTCGTCCAAAAATTCCAACTTGTTGGCAAACGGCACGAGTGCGCCCATCGTATTCAAAGTTACCTATGCGCAACGACGCGCTCAGAAAAGTTCGCGTTCTTGGTTAAACCCACCCCAGTATAGTTATGCGCATCACGAAAAGGCCGCAGTGTTCCTAGATAGTCGGCGTGCATACGCGCGCGCCTTTTTATGAGCTTGACGCAGCCGGGATCAACATTAACGCGATCTGCAAGAGCGGTATGATTAACTGCTCGGCGGTTCGCATGGTCGTAAGTGATTCCAGCAAGGCGCTGCACTTGTTCGATTAGCGTAATACGCTCGTTGTCGAAGACGACGTACTGATGGTCGAAGGCGCGAACAGGCCGGGCACGCTTGCCCGGATCGCTCAAAAACTCGCAAATGCGCGGGTGAACATAGATTACTGTTACTTGGCGACCAGCCCCCGCGCGAATAGAGGCGTGCTCATTCTCCGGGTCTCTGATGCAAAAAAAGGCTCTCAAGGCGCTGAATTCATGATGATTTGTGAATTTGGTCTGGGACAGAAGTGGGTGCGGGTAGTGGCAAGTTGGAAGCCCGGCTCGTGCGCGGATTCATGCGTTAGGGGTGCTGGTTTGTGCCATGCTCTGGCTGTGCCGGAGCGTTTGTGAAAGCGCGTTTCGGATGTTGTGTAACGGAGCGGCCCGCGCATGAGTGGCGGTAAGTCCGTTGGTCCGGACGGAGTGTTGTTTGATATTGGTTTGGAGAAACCGGTACCGGTACTAATTGGCAGCGTGAGCGCTCATGTTCGTTTGCATTTCAGGCTTGGCCGCTCAGGGCGTGATCGGCGATTTGAATTCGAGCTTTTTCA
>JANWZY010000382.1 GCA_025061935.1 Verrucomicrobiia bacterium | reverse complement strand
AGCAACACTGCCAATGCCGCAAATCGTGCTAAGGCCACACACATGATCGAAAGAGTGCTGGCACCATTCACCACTCGAGGTTTTCATCCGAGTTGGCCTCCACCCGCCAAACTGTATCGAAGCGTCTGCCGTACCGTCCCGGACTCGATTGTCGGTTGCACATCGGCACGCTACCCGCCAGTTACGTGCTGGGCTATGGCCTGAGGCACCCTTGCCAAGCTGTGGTCGCCAAGCCGGCCCGTTCTAGGCATTCGGGCGTTCACGCCCAACCCGATGAGACTTGCAACAGCAAATGGCACATTTTCATTAACACCGCGCTTCAGCGGGTGAAATGTGCGCCCGACCCACCAACCGTTTCTGCGGTTTTCGCGCTCGCAAGCCAAGCAGTGGAAACGGCACCCGGCTCGGTCGAGTATCCAAGACACGGCTCGAACCAGGGTGCCATGGGGTAGCCGTATCAAAAACGTCATAGAGCTATGCAAGGCTCAACAACTGGGTTGGCCCAGGCGCTTTCGCGCGCCATCTTATAGCTGCTGAACCCGGTTGAACGTGTCCGCCCGGTCCAACAAATCCACCGGGCAAAGCCTGGTCACCGAATCATCCCCTGATGTAAGTGCAAGCCCGAACGTGGCGCGTCCCCGTGAAACCGCGCTCCAGCTACGGATGCGCTGCGTCTTTGGACCTTGGCTCATCTTCGGGCTTAACATCGGCCGGTTCCGACGCGGCCAGCGTCGGCCCAGTCCGCGCAAACGGGTTGCCACGAAATGTTTCCGGCGAGTCGAGCCGGTTCAAAGTGAACGGCGCGCCTAGCACGAAAAACCATGTCAGAATGAATTGCGCCGCGACGCACCCGCCAAACTTCACCAGGTCGAACCAGCCCAATCCGTACAAGACACCCCCCAAGGCAGTCATGATCGCCCCCGGAATTTGCGCCGCCGATGCCAGCTTAAAAGCGCCACGCGCATCGAGCCTGCGATTCGCTAAGAAGGCGACCAACGCCGCCACCGGCGCGTACAGCAGCGCAAATGCGGTCCAAAGCGCGAACAACACCATGACCAGCCCTACTGCCGCACACGCTAGGATCGCTGGTGCCCACGCGTTCCACCACGGCTCGAGCTGCGCGCGCTCGAGCTTGACCCGCCAGCTTTTCGGGTACTCGAACTGGACGTAACCGAGCAGCGAGCACACCCGCATATTGTCGGCGCCCAGCTCGATGCACAAATCGGCCTCGTGCCCGAGGTCGGCTTCGTGGTCAAGGTCAATGGCAAACGCGATAAAGTTGTTACCCGCTAGTTGAACCGGCGAATCGCCTTGCCATACAAGCGCGCCGCGCTCGAGCGCGCCGCGCCCTGGCAGATTCCGTATGGCAACGGTGACCTGGCTGAACCATGATGCGTTTACGAACCACGCAAACACAGCAGCAAGCCCGAGCGCAGCCACAAGCTCGGTCAAAAGCAGTAGCGACCAGGGTGCTGTGGCGAACCGTCCGACCCCGCGTAAAGTGAACGGCAATGGCATCAGGCTGCCCATGAGAACGGCCCGACAAAAATCCGGTCGGCGCAGCTATTGTGCGGTCGCGCCGGTCGGCTGTTCATCGAAACACACGCGCAAGAAGCCGCGCAACAGCTCAAGCTCGGTTTCACCCGCTATCGTATGGTCCTTGGGGAAATCGTGCCAGCGTACGTCGAGTCCGGCCTTCTTCAACTGCGCAACCTGCCTCTTTACCATGTCGAACGGGATCAGCGGATCAAACACGCCGTGCGTCACAAGCACACGTTGCTGTTTGGCCACTGGTGACAGCTCGCGCAGCAGGCTGTCCAGGTCGGCTACATAGCCGCTAATGCAAATGATGCCTGCAAGCTTGTGCGGATAGCGCAGTCCGGCCTCCAATGCCATCAACCCACCTTGAGAAAACCCGCCCAGCACGATCT
>JANWZY010000381.1 GCA_025061935.1 Verrucomicrobiia bacterium | reverse complement strand
AAGCCGGTCAGGGCCACAGGTCCAAATGGCCCGCCGTGTCTGGCCTGCGCTTTTAGGAGCGTGGCCACGCGACAGCGACAGTGGCTACGTTTGTGAGAAGCTTGGCAGCCACAAGGGTGCAGACTCAATGCTGGCTGCGGTTTTACAACCGCAGCTACGGCGGCGGGCCGACACAGAAAGCCACTTCGGCAGCTTTTACAGTTTTACCATAAGCCTGGGCGGTCTTTGCACAGGAAAGGGATTGACCTCGAATTTGTCGGGGGTGAAAACCTGGGCCGATCCAATGATTGTTAAAATGTCCGGGCTAACTGCTGTAAGACCGCACTGCCTCGATAAACGCGCGGATGTTCTCGGTGCTCGTGCCTGGGGGCATGCCGCCGCCACAAGATACGATCAGGCGCGTGTGGTCTGTTGTTTCGCGCAGCATTGCTGCAACAGCTTTGCGGATTGTTTCCGGCGTGCCTTGCGCCAGCACGTCGCGTGGCGGGATGTTGCCCATGAGGGTTAGGCCGTCGCCAGCAAGTTTCCGTAGCTCATTAAGTGGGGTTTGAGGCCCCGGATTGTACAGGTTGATGCCGATCGCGGCGTAGTGCCTGACCGACTGCGCGCACGGCGCATCGTTGTGGAAAAATTTCACTGATACGTCCGCGGCAAATAACTGTTTCAGGTACGGGTACGCGAATTCCATGAAATCGGCCTCTCGCATGAATCCGACCACGTCGTCCAGCACCAACATTCCGTCAATGCTCGGGAATACGCTACGCTGGAGCTGATGCCATTGCTGCAGGAATTGCGTTATACCGCTCAGTAGTTTGTGCACAGCTTCAGGCTCTGTCTTGAGCGCCATTAGGAATTCGGTCATGCCCATCAAAAATGATGCGACGTTCAACGGTCCGCGCGATACAGAAAACCTGATTTTATGCCCGAGCGCTTCGATATGCGGTTGCGCCCATTTGAGCCGCTCAATTACAAACGGTAGTAGTCCGTGCGTGGCAGGGTCAGGCCACTCGAAGTCCGCAAGCTGCGATATGTCGCGAATGTTTTTTTTCGGGAACGGGAACTCGTTCCGTTGGAAAACGCAGCACGCGCCGAACGCAGACGGTTCGGTACACATACCGAACTCGGCCCAGAATCCGGGCATGAACCAAACTTCGGGAAATGTTTCGACCGCTCTGCGGTTGGCTTCAAGCCACGCAGTCTCGTTGCTCAGATAATTGATAATATCTATGCCGAACCAATTCGGCAGCCACGGCGAGTCAATAATGAAGCCGACGGGCAGCGGCTCGACACGCTCGCCGCGCAACACCGCCAATAACTGTTCCCATTGCGAGTCTGTCATAACCTTTCCCTTTTTGCCCAAGCCCAACATTCTTGCGCGCCGCATCACAGTCACTGCGCACCTGCTCGAGCCGAGGCGCGCCACCTTATTGCGCTGCAAGCGCCTTTGTCGCTTGACCGGCTTAACCCAGCCGGTGTCCGGGCTTGAGAATGTCAGTCACGAACATACGGTGCCATAGTTCGGGTCCCGAACACAATCAAAAATTGGCTGGCACGACATGTCCTGTACAAGCCTAACGTACGGGGACGCAGGCCTGACTCGCGAAAAGCGGGGCCTTACTAAAGTCATGTCAGACTTTTTACCGCGATGTGGTCCTGCTCCGGGGGGTCGGTTTGGCGAACTCCCGTCTTAAATCGTCATTGAACGTGAACCCGCACAAACACTTCGACACATAAAGTACGAGGTCGAAAATCTAAACGCGTTATGGGGCATGCCCCAGATGCGTTGCCCCCTCAGCGCAGAAGTAAGATTTGTGAATTTAGTGGGCAGTTAACGAACGCTTCTATGCCCGCAAACATTTCAGCTTAAGATCGGCTTGTGCGCTACCGGCCGGCTCTGTGCTTTGAGTTACTCGACGCTCGCTGGATCAGGTTCCGAT
>JANWZY010000380.1 GCA_025061935.1 Verrucomicrobiia bacterium | reverse complement strand
GAGGTTGATACAAACCGGCTGGGCGTGACCGGCCATTCCGGCGGCGGCGCGTACAGTTGGACCGTGACCGCGCTCGATGACCGCGTCAAAGCCGCTGCGCCACTGGCCGGCATGGCGGATTTGCAAAGTCATGTCCTGGATGGCGTGCTGGATCGGCATTGCGATTGCAACTTTTTCATCAACGTTTACAGGTGGGACTTTCCGCAACTGGCTGCGCTGGCGGCGCCGCGCCCGGTCCTGATTGGCGCAACCGATAACGACCCGATCTTCAGGCTGGACAGCACAATCCGTATCCACGACAAAGTCCGGCGTGTTTACGAGCTTTACGGCGCGCCGGACAAACTTGGGTTGGTGATCGCCCCCGGGCAGCATACGGAAACGCCCGAACTACACCTGGCCGTGCTGCGGTGGTTCAACAAACACGTCAAGCAAGACACCGCTGAACCTGTGCTGGCCGCACCAAAACCGCTGCCGCGCGAGCAATTGCGCGTGTTCGACAGCCTGCCCGAAGACGCGGTCAACACAAATGCGGTGGAGTTGTTCGCGCCATACCGCCCTGCGGAGCCTGAATCCGCCGATCAACTTCGGGCCGAGCTGCGCCGAAAAGTTTTTGCCGGCTGGCCAGCGGATGAACCCTCAATCCGCCCAAAGCTGGCCGTGCGCGCCGAGCGCAATGGCCTTAGACTGAGCGTGTTCGAGTTCGCCAGCCAGCACCACGTAGAATTGCGACTTTATCTGCTCGAGCGGTCCGGCACAAAGCGCCCGCGCGCGGTCGTGTTGGAGATCCTCAGCCAGGCGGACTGGACCGATTGGTTCGGCACTGTAGGCGCAGCCTTTACGAATGAATTGGCGGAAGAACTTGCCGGAGCGAGCAACGCGGAAATCTCCCCGGACGGTCTTGCCAGGCTCAAAGCACAGCTCGCTGGAACCAACGCCGCTCTGGCGTTTTTTGCGCCGCGCGGCGTCGGCCGCACGGCATGGACAACCGACGAAAAGGCACTCACGCGCATTCGGCGCAGGTTCATGCTGCTTGGCCAAACGCTCGACGGCATGCGCGTCTGGGACATCCGTTGCGCAATTCGCGCAACTGCGCAACTGCACCAGGGCACACCGTCTGCAATCGTATTACGCGCCCGGGGCGACATAGCCGTCAACGCGCTCTATGCCGCGCTGTTCGAGCCTACAGTCAACAGGCTCGAGTTTACCGACCTGCCCGCTTCCCATATGAACGGGCCGGATTATTTGAACGTGCTCAAAGTGACAGATGTACGCCCAACCATTGCTGTAATATCGGCGGGCGTCGATATCAAACAGCCCGGCAGCAAATAAACCGTAGCTGCCTTGTCATGCTTCGCGGGCAGACCCCCGAACCCTCCGTTCCAGTTCATATTTCTTTGCAGAACTATGCGCTAAAGAAACCGTCCCATTTGGATGCAAAGGTGCCAAGCGCTGGGACGCTCCGCCACAGCTAATTAGCTGCTGCGCATCAGTCACCCGATTAGTGGAGGACGTCTGCGCCAGCAGGCGCTTGACCGCTGCACGAAACTGATTACGCTGCTGGAAGCGAAACGGAAAACACCTAAACACCATGAACCAAAACAACTCGATGCCGAGACGGGACCTCACACGCCGTGAGTTTATAGCAGAAACGGCACTCGCAAGCGCCGCACTCGTTACATTGCCGTCATTAGTGGACGCGCAACCAAAGTCAAACTCCTTGTCCCCCACTGGCCGGAAAAGGCGATATGTAATTGTCGGGCTGGGCGCGCGGTACGGCATGTTCCGCGACGCGATTTTGAAAACTTACGCCGAGCATAACGAGCTGGTCGGGCTGTGCGATATCAACGAAGGCCGCCTCCGGCTCGCTCAATCGAAGGCGCGCGAAATCGCTGGTGTCGAGATACCGGGGTATCACGCATCCGAGTTCGAACGAATGATACGCGAGACGCGC
>JANWZY010000037.1 GCA_025061935.1 Verrucomicrobiia bacterium | reverse complement strand
CAACCGTGGCGGATGGGGTTGGGTCAAGCGTGCGCTTGAATGGGAGCTGGTCGTGTGCTCGGGCGCAACGCTTCTTGCGGTTTGCCTGCACGTAGTGCGGCTGTTTCACGCGGGTGGGTTGTGGCGGGATGAGGCAGGGCTGGTTCGGCTGGCTACCCTGCCCAGCTTGCGCGAGCTTTGGCAAGAGCTAACGCATGACTCGTTTCCGCTCCTTTTCCCCGTCGTGCTGCGGGTTTGGACCATTATTGGCCTGGGGGAATCAGATTTCGGCCTGCGCGTTTTGGGCTGCGCGATCGGGATCGGCTTGCTCGGGGCAGTGTGGTGGGCCACTTGGGCAGTTGCCCGAGCCAAGCCATTGATCGCACTCGGGCTGCTCGGCCTTAACGCGACTGTGATCCAGTGGGGGGATTCAATCCGCGCTTACGGGCTGGGCGCGTTGATTATGATTCTCACGCTTGGGGCAACATGGAGGATGGTGGACCGGCCGAGTGCTGCGCGCCTGGTGGCTGTTAGCATACTTGGGCTGCTGAGCGTACAGTGCCTGTATCAGAATGCATTCCTGCTGGGGGCAATACTTGGTACCGCCGCACTGGTGTGTCTGCGGCACAGGAGGTTCAACACAGCATTGGTTTGCCTGGGCGCAGGCGTGCCTGCTGCACTGTCACTGGTACCGTACCTCGGGCCGTTGAGGGAATCCCAAAGCTGGTGGATCGTGGAAAAGACGGGATTGCGTGTGGATTGGGCGTGGACGACGTTCTCGAAGGCGGTTGGCACGCCGCCGGTGCTGGGGCCGGCGGTTTGGATCGGTCTGTTTTTGGCTGCGGTAGGTTTCGGCATTGCAGCGCTTGATAAACCAATAAAGCGCCACGGGTCCATTTCGAGCGAATTACCACTTTTCACAGGTTTCGCATGCCTTAGCGGCGCCAGTGCGTTTATTCTGTTCCTTTGGCAAGCGGGCCTGCCGACTCAAGCTTGGTACTGGTTGCCGCTCATGCCATTGGTGGCAGTGTGCATTAACGCTGCGTTGGCCGAATACACCAGGCGTTATCGGCGGGCATCCGCTTTGGCAGTGGCCGCGTTTGTAGCGCTCTCGCTGCCGAAGGCGTGGATCGGCGCGACACAGCGCATGACCAACGTTGACCTGGTGGCAAGAGAGTTGAGCAAACGTGTTGACGAAGCCGACCTTGTCGTGGTTTACCCTTGGTATTGCGGCGTGTCGTTTAATCGGTACTACGCCGGGGCCGCAGCTTGGCTCACAATCCCGCCCATTGCCGACCACAGGTTCCACAGATACGATCTGGTGAAAGAGAAACTAGCGGCGCGTGACCCACTCAGGCCCGCTTTGGAAAAGATACAGCAAGTTTTACGCGCCGGTCGGCGGGTATGGATCGTTGGTAACCTGCCCGAACCGCAGCCGGGCGAGTTCGGCGTGCCCGCGTTGCCGCCCGCGCCGCACCCGAGGTGGGGCTGGTTCGACGTCCCGTACAATTACGTCTGGGGCAGGCAATTACGACACTTCATTGAAACTGGCGCGACGCGTATCGAGCCGGTCAGTCTGCCGGCTGCACCGAAGCGTGTCAGCTTGTTCGAGCGTCTAGCGACAAGCGTTGCGAGCGGGTACCAGCCAACCACATTTTAGCGGCGCCGCGCGCAGCTTAATCGTCAAAGCTCAACGTGTCGGAACCATCGGTTCTCTTCAAGCCGGTGCGTCTCGTGCAAATTTGCGCCCGAGCCATACGGCACGCTGGGTTATCGCGGCGCATTTGCTCCCGGCGTTTTCAAGCCTCCGTTGTAACCTTTTCGCCCGCTCAGACCTCTGTTACGCTTAAGTGAGAACTGGAACAGCATAATGGTTCTGAAAATGCTGATTGGTGGAGTGGTTGGGGCCGTTTCCGGCTGCGCGATGTACAGATTTGTCGGATGCGCGGGCGGCGCATGCCCGTTGACCGGCACCACTACGTCAGCACGATTTGGGGTGGGATGATAGGCGCGCTCATTGCTAGTGGTCTCATATGATGTTTTTGGACTGCTAGCCTCACCCATAAAGCAGGCGAGGGCCGAGGCAATTCCTTGGCAGCGGCCAATGCTCGAAAGTTTACTGAGCCGGTTGACCCACTGGCGCTATGCGCCGCGGCGCGGCAAGGAAACGGCGAGGATGATACCTTCGTCGGACGCGCGCCGTGCTAAATCCTTTTTTGCGCGACTAGGCGCGCGAAGTGCTCGAAGGACCTGTCGTAGGTTGCCTCGGCGTCTTCGGGGAAGCAGCACCCTGGCAGTTGCCGATGCGCTAAATGGTAGTGCAAACATTCGCAACAAATCCCCTTGCGACTGCAAGGTGAATACGAACAAGTACACCGTTTCAGGTTCTGGTCTTTTTTGCACTGCATAGGCGCAAGTGATTTTAGCCGCTGCACCGCGGCATTTTCAACATGCGAAGTGCGGATGCGCGCCCGGAATCAAGGCAAGAGGCGGGGAAAACGCGGCCGGTCCACCCTGGCACGCTTACCTCGTGCGGGAGTTGTTGGAGAGGGCTTTGCCGGCGCGAGCCGGTTTCCCTGGCCGCGCTCGAGCTTACCATTTCGGCTCGATCTCGATGTAAAGGTTACGTACACCGCGCCGGACGAAAAACACTGTGCGCCGCGGCTTCGCTTTCACAAGGTTCTCCAGCACCGATTTGAGGGTTGGTATCGAGTCGATCGGCTTCCCGTCAATGGAAATGATGATGTCGCCCGAGCTTAGCCCGCCGAGTGCAGCCCATCCTGCGCGTTGTACGACGCTCACACGTACGCCAGTAAATGTCTCGTCCAGTTTTTCCTCGACACGTTCGGCGAGCGAAAGTTCTCGCGCCGTGAACTCGAACCGCTCGTCTTTGTATTCCGCCAGTTCAGCAGGCGTTTTCGGGCTGTGACCCAACACTGCCGTAAGTTTGACCGGCTCGCCGCGCCGAACGCAGTCGAGTTCGATTTCCGCGCCGACCTTGTACGCACGGATCAGGTTGTCGAATAATTCTTGATCGGCCGGTGTACTGGCAGGAATCACCTGGCCGTCCAACTTGAGAATAACATCTCCGACCCTGATGCCTGCGCGCTCGGCAGGCGAACCAGGCAGTACTTGCGTGACGCGCACGCCGCGCTTGCCTTCGAGGCCGAGCACTTCGGCCAGCTCCGGAGTAAGGACCTGCGTTTGCACTCCTAACCACGCCTTTTGCGGCCGCGCGGGTTTTTCCTCCTGCAACTCCGGCCCAATTCGCGCCACAGTCACAAACTGTTGAGCACCGCGCTCGAAGGTCACAAGCACAGGCTTGCGCTCATTGCTCTCGCCAACGAACCCCTTGGTGAACTCGATCAAGTCAGCCACATTCGAGACGTCAAGGTCGCCGACCTTTACAATTATGTCACCGGATTGAAGTGCCGGCTTCGACTCCGCGCACGGGCCGCCGGGTCGAACCGAATCCACAAACACGCCGCGCTTATCTCGCCGCCTGTTCTCGAGTGCCGAAATCCGTGTCAGGTCGCGTACGACCAGTCCCCACTCTTTAAGCTCGACCTCGCGCGCTTGCGCAGGCTCGCGGGTCGTGGTGGTCAGTGTCCACGTAACAGGCTGGCCGTCGCGCAAACCTTTCAATGTGACGGTCGCGCCTACGGGGGTGCTCAGGACGAGTCTGTTGAACGTTGGCACGTCTTCGGGCAATCGGCAGTCCGGCACCGGCACGCCGTTGAATTCGATGATCAAATCGCCCGGACGGATACCTGCAGCTTCCGCAGGGCTGCCCGGCCAGACGCCCGACACAAGCGCGCCTTTGCCGTCCTGCATGCTTTTCAGCAGTGGTTGCACGTCCACGCCGATCCAGCTACGCGAGACTGTACCTTTCGCTATGAGTTCCTCGGCGATAGCACGGGCTAGATTGCTCGGGATAGCGCCGCCGAGACTGCCGATGCCGACCTCATTTACGCCGACTATCTCGCCTGCCACGTTGACCAGCGGCCCGCCGCTGTTGCCCGAGTAAATCTCGGCGTCGTGCCCGATCCACCGCACGAGTAGTCCGACCGGCTCGCCATCTAGGATGAACACGCTGCCGGCGGGGGCAATCATGGCCGTGTTTGAAACAATCCCTTTAGTTACTGACTGCGAAACACCTGCCGGGCTGCCCATTGCAAACACAGTATCGCCGACCTTGAGCTTGTCAGAGTCGCCGAACCGCGCGAATGGCAATCTGGCTTTCGGGTCGCGCCGCTGCGACAGATCGAGCTTCAGCACCGCGATGTCTGTCAATGGGTCAGTCCCGACCAGCTTGGCATCCAGTTCTTCACCTGTGGCGAGCCTGCACACGATCCGCGTCGCGCGGCCGGCCACATGATGGTTTGTGATCACGTACCCGTCCTCCGAGATGATTGTCCCGCTGCCCGTGACCCGCTGCTTTTGCATCCGGCCCTGCTCGCCCTGCTCGATGACCGCGTCTATCCGGACGATGGCGGGGTAAACTGCGGCGACGGCGCGCTGTACCTCAGGCTGAGCAGAAATCGCAAAGTTTGCACTGACACGGTGCGGCGGCGCGTTGCGACTCAGTCCAGTCGTTCTTGGCCGCGCCGTTAAACCAGCACTGGTTCCGCAACCTGTGCCGAAGAAGCCTGCGGCCGCGACCGCGCCGGCCAACGCTAGGCATCCAACGATCTTTCGGATCCCGACGTTCAACCCAAGTGCATGCATAGGCGCCTTGTCACTCAAAGCCGCTACCTACGATTTCTGAACAGGCTGGCACCGTGCAGCCGACCTGTACAAGCCAAAAAGCCGAGCTTCTTACCATTCCGGTGCAAATTCAGCCAGGCAGCCGTGAACGACTCGACACCAGTCAGCCCAGCCGCCGCCGAAACTCTGCGCATGCACGTGCTACATCATCTGCACCAAGGATTGCCGACACCACGCAAATGCGGCGTGCGCCCGCCTCAAGTACCGCGTCCAGATTACCCAAAGTGATCCCCCCGATTGCGAACCACGGGATATTGATGTTTGCAGCAGCCCAACGCACGTATTCGAGCGTCGTGGCGGCAGTCGTCGGCTTCGTCGCAGTCGTGAACACCGGCCCGACAGCGATGTAATGCGCACCAGCTGCTACCGCGCGCTGCGCCTGCTCCGGCGCGTGCGTGCTCAGCCCGACCCGTACGCCGCTATCTGCGAGTCCCAACTCAGAGACGTGCTTGTACCCTGTGTCGAAAAAGTCTTCCTGACCCAGATGGCAAAAGTCGGCGCCCACCTCGCGCGCAATTGACGGGTGATCATTAACAACGAACCCGACGCCGGCCCGGCGCACAATCGGTAGAATCCGCTCGGCCATTCGCCGGACCTCGTCCAACGGAACACCTTTGGCACGCAACTGCACGATATCGGCGCCGCCGTCACAAAGTTGTTGCGCAACCAGTTCCGGTGCGCGGCCGCGCAGGTAAGCGGTGTCAACAAAGGTATAAAGCCTGCAATCTTCGAGCGGTCTCATATCGCGCTCTTTTTGGTCAAGGTCTGAAACCGTGGCTCGGACCGGTTCAACCGCGCTGTAACAGGTCAGCGACCAGCGCCCGCTCGAGCTTAAGCTCTTCGACAGAGGCCATTATCTTCGCGCGGCTGAACTCGTCGAGTTCGAGTCCTTGGACGATTTCCCAATCCTTGCCGTTACTGCGTACAGGGAAACTGCATATCAGCCCTGGCTCGATACCATAGCTGCCATCCGAGCACACGGCTAGGCTATGCCAGTCATCAGCGGGTGTGGGCGCCACAAGCGCCCGGACTGTATCCACGACTGCGCTCGCTGCGCTGGCCGCACTCGATGCGCCGCGCGCCTGGATAATCGCGGCGCCACGCTGCTGGACCGAGCGGATAAATTCGCCCTCGAGCCAAGCTCGGTCGGGTATGACCTCGCACACAGGCCGCCCACCAATTCTGGCGTTGAAAAAGTCGGGATATAACGTCGAGCTGTGGTTGCCCCAGACCGCAAGGTTCGTCACAGTCGCGACTGCGACTCCAGCCTTGCGAGCCAACTGAGCCTTGGCACGGTTTTCGTCCAGCCGCGTCATGGCAAAAAATCTCTCTCGTGCTATACCCGGTGCGTGGGCCATGCAAATCAGGCAATTCGTGTTGCATGGATTGCCTACCACGAGCACGCGCACGTCGTCTGCCGCGTGCGCTTCCAGCGCGCGCCCTTGCTCGACGAAAATCCTGCCGTTGATCCCGAGCAAGTCGCGCCGTTCCATCCCCGTCTTGCGCGGTGCCGCGCCAACAAGTAACGCCCAGTTGACATTGCGGAAACCATCGGCCAGGTCAGCCGTCGCAATTACTTCCTTAAGCAGCGGGAACGCGCAGTCTTCAAGTTCCATCACCACCCCTTCGAGCGCACGCATTGCCGGCGGAATCTCGATCAGGTGCAATGCCACCGGCTGGTCCGGGCCAAACATTTCGCCCGCGGCGATCCGGAAAACCAGCGCATAGCCCACCTGCCCGGCTGCGCCGGTCACGGCCACTCGGATAGGTCGAGTCGAACTCATGCAGTTTTTGTGCACGCGCAATATAGTTGCCGGGCATGCGCTGATGCAAGCGACGGTGCAACCTGCCGGAAACGCACTCACTTGAGCAAATTTTGGCGCGGTAGAAATTTTTTGCAGGTGGCGCGTCAACCGATTTACTACACTAACTGCGCGCATGGCGACCGAGGTTCAGCCACAAACCGTGCAGCACGTCGAAAAAGTCCACAGCCTTTTCAGCGCAATAGCGGAACGGTACGACGTCATTAATGACGTCCAGAGTTTCGGGCTGCACAGGCGTTGGAAACGGCGTCTTGCCGAACTGGCTGGGGTCGGGCCTGGCCAACTCGCGCTCGATGTGTGTTGCGGCACTGGCGACGTGGCATTCGCCCTGGCCAGGCGCGGGGCTCAGGTGATTGGAATTGATTTCAGCCGCGCGATGATCGAGCAGGCGCGGCGCCGGCAGCAGTGCTGCGTAAACGTTTTATGCAGCTCAGGCGCGGGACCGGCGAACCCGGCATTCGTCCTAGGCGACGCGCTCGAGCTGCCGTTCCCAGACAATACGTTTGATGCTGCGACAAACAGTTACGGCCTGCGGAACCTCGTGAGTTGGGAACGTGGACTCCAGGAAATGATACGTGTAGTCAAACACGGTGGACGGGTGCTTGTCCTCGACTTCGGTAAGCCGGCCAACCGGCTCCTGCGCGCTATCTACTTCGGGTACGTGCGGCTGGCTCTGCCAGCGCTCGGGGGAATCATTGCGGGCAACGCGGCAGCATATCGCTACGTGATGGAATCGCTGGCGCGTTACCCGGCGCAACAGGTGGTACAGACCAAAATGCGCGAGCTAGGACTTGATTGCGTTCGCGTGTTCGACCTGGTGGGCGGTGTCATGAGTATTTCGCTCGGGACAAAACCCTGCTAGACGCTTGCACGGCTCGAAATTGGTTGCCAGCGCTGTCAAGGGCCAATCAGAATGGTGCTGTGAGTCCGCATCGCAAAATTTTGTCTTTGGAACAGTTGCCAGCGTGGCGCCAGGCGTTACGCGCTGCGGGCAAGAAGCTCGTCGTAACCAACGGTTGCTTCGATATCCTGCATGTCGGGCATGTGACTTATCTCGAAGCTGCGCGCGCGCACGGCGACGCGCTGCTTGTTGGTGTAAACAGCGATGAATCCGTTCGCGCACTGAAAGGACCCGGCCGGCCAATCAACCCCGAGCAGGACCGCGCGCTCGTGCTGGCTGCGCTCGAATGCGTGGACGCCGTGTGCATCTTTCACGAGGTGCAAGCCACACGTTTTCTAGAAGCGGCCCGGCCAGACGTGTGGGCCAAAGGCGGCGATTACACATTGGAGACACTGGAGCAGGCCGAGCGGAAGCTGGTTGAACAGCTCGGAGGCAAAATTGTAATTCTGCCGTTGGTACCCGGCAAATCCACAACAGCGCTGCTGCAGAAAATGGCAAAGCTCGGGTCGGGCGCCGCAGCCCGTTAGAGCCTCCGACGCGGGTACTTGAAACTTAGAGCTGCGGTTGGGATTAACAACGGGATTTTCCATTGTTACCATCAAGCCCCAATACTCCTTGGGTGTCCACAAACTTCTGGTACATCGTCGAAAACTCCGAAGCGGTGCGATTTCAGCCCGCGCCTGCGTACACAGATTGAAACGTGGGCCGAGGGCCAGGCGCGAATGGACTGACCGCGAAATGAGCAGTTTCACTGCAGCAGTGTCACATCGAATCACGGCTGCGCACTGGTAACCTGCGCGCCCGCGAACACAGAGTTCGAGTGATCAAGCTTGATGCCAGCACCAGTTTGACCCCGATCGTCAAGTTTGGTCTGAGCCTACCCTACCCGGTTGCGGGTCAGCTAGGCGCATGATTCCAACCCGCACCACGTAGTTGTACTTGCGGATGTGGTAGCTGGGCGAGCGCGGTTACGCAGTTTGCCCGAGTCACTCCTCCGACGGCCGCGGTGGTGCTCCTAGCGCTATTAGCCGCCTGCGCATGTCACGGGGCTGGAATTAAACCGCTTGATAAAACTGCATGTGGACACCGTGGACTGGGCCTGTCTTTTTCGGGGCAAGTCGGCTAGGGTGTGCGCCGGCGTGGGTCTGCCAGGGTGTGCGCCTAAATTCGGGGCTTGCAAGAGCAGGCGCGTGATATATTTTCAGTCGTTCAGCAGGCGCAAGGCTACCAAAAACACGGTTAGCGACCTTGAGCAATTTTTATGGGAGTTCGAATTCGATTGAAACGCATGGGGGCGAAAAACACGCCCGCGTATCGTGTGGTTGTGGCGGATAGCCGCAGTCCTCGAGACGGACGGTTCATCGAGGAAGTTGGCTATTACGACCCCACGAAGAAGGCAGACCCGTTCAAGCTGGACTTGGAGCGGGTCAAGTACTGGCTAAGTAAAGGTGCGCAGCCGACTGAGACAGTTGCAAGCCTGATCAAGAAGGCGAGCAAGCAACAGTCGAGCTGATAGCTTTGACCCGTTGCTCGCATGCAGGCGTTTTTGGAATACGTAGTCAAGGGCTTGGTCGAGTACCCAGACGCGGTCATTATTACGCCCGTTGAGCGCGGCGGGATGACCGTGTACGAGCTGCGTGTGCACCCCAAGGACATGGGCCGTATAATCGGCAAGGACGGCCAGACGATAAATGCCATTCGGTCGCTGGTCACTGCCAGCAGCGCGAAGCGCGGTCTGCGCTGCGCCGTGGAAGTGATTGGGGAGAAGTCGGGCGGCTGATTGTTGTCGGCCGAGCCGCAGCCGGCTTGGTGAACGGAAGGGGTAATGAGAATAGACGTAGTAACACTTTTCCCTGCGATGTTCACCGGCCCGCTTGATGAAAGCATAATCAAGCGGGCGCGGCAACGCGGCCTGGTCGAAATCCACATTCACAATCTGCGCGACTATGCGCACGACAAGCACAAGACAGTTGATGATCGGCCGTTCGGTGGCGGGCCGGGCATGCTTTTGAAACCTGAACCGATCTTTGAAGCGGTGGAACATTTGTCGCGCCAGAACACGCGTGTCATCCTGCTTTCGCCCATCGGACGCGTGTTCAATCAGGCGATTGCGCGCGAATTGGCCAAGCAAGAACATTTGTTGCTTATTTGCGGTGCGTACGAAGGATTTGACGAGCGGGTCCGGCAAGCCTTGGCGCACGATGAGCTTTCTATTGGCGATTACATACTGACCAACGGGTCGCTGCCAGCCATGGTGATAATTGATGCGGTGGTGCGGCTTGTGCCGGGCGTGCTCGGGGACGACCAAAGCGCAGAAGACGAATCGTTCATGCGTGGGTTACTCGAATACCCGCAGTACACGCGCCCGGCCGAGTTCCGTGGCATGCGTGTACCGGAGGTGTTACTTTCGGGCGACCATGAGGCGATTGCCAAATGGCGGGCTGAACAGGCCATGATGCGGACGTTGCAACGTCGGCCCGATTTACTTAAAAACCAGCCCATCGAGCAGGTTTTGGGCCCCGGGCATGCTGCGCCCACCGGACCCGGAAAAGGAGCGTGAAGTTTTATGAACCGAGCGTTGTTGGACAAGATCGAGGCCGACCAGCTCAAGAAAGGTCGGGGCGATTTTGCGGTTGGCGATACGGTGCGCGTTCATACGCGCGTAATTGAAGGCGACAAGGAGCGTATCCAAGTCTTCACGGGCGTGGTGATCGGGCGCCGCGGCCGTGGCATAAACGAGACCTTTACAGTCCGCCGCATCAGCTACGGCGAGGGCGTCGAGCGCGTGTTCCCGCTTCACTCGCCATTGATAGAGAAAATCGAGGTCGAGCGCAGGGGCGCGGTGCGCCGCGCGAAGCTGACCTATTTGCGCAAGCGCCTTGGCAAAGGCGCCACGATGGTCAAAGGCAAGGAGCCCGAGAAAAGCGGTAAGACCGAATAGTTCACTGGCTTTTCGTTACGTTCGAGTTTTACCGTTCGACACGGCACCTCAAAAAACCGGATTAATCGGTGTTGCCGGTTCCAGTTTGGCCAAGGACGCGGAAGGTCCTTACCAATCATGATTTTAGTGTGGGGGGGCACCGGCACCACCGAGCTTTCGCCCAGCCTTTTGTGGCCTCGGCAGCGTGGCGCTATTCCAAAGTGCATTCCATGTTGCCATGTAGTATGCCCAGGCCAGACCGCTGGCCTGCGCCTACGCGATTGGGCTACGGCCAAAGCCGGCAACCCGCGTAGCAAAACCGTCTGAGGAGCGGATGCGGATAGACCAAACCCAATGCCGCGTCTAATAAGTGGTGGCAGAACAAATTCCCGACTGCTCTGAGCGGCCGCCGAAGACGGGACTTGGCGATGGTTGGTGACCTATTTACCCACCAGCATGACTGGCTCGGGTCTGACGCACCTGCAGTGCTCAGGACGCGCAGCCTTACAGACCGACCGGGTTCGGGACCGGTCATGCGAGGCTTACACGGCAAAGTGCCCAACCATGCGCTGCAGCACCAGAATAGCCTGCGCCTCAAGCCCGCCAGGGCGACCGACTGTAGCACACCACGGCAATGGTGCGGTCACATATTGGAACAAGGCCCGGGTTAGATAGCGGACATCAGGCCGGGTACGCGCATTAGAAGGTTGGCACGAGTTGTGCGCGGGGGTGGCCCGGGCAGGAACGGCCCAAGCCGCGTCCGGGCTTTACCCAGCCGCGACCAAACTTGGGCCAAAAGAGTTGCACTGGATCGGAAGACGTGGCCCGCTCCGGTGTAAAGCACCGGCCGGAAGCGTTGGTGCGCTCAACTGAAATGGATGCATGCGTCTGTCGGGGCGACACAATAGTGCTTAGGTTGAAACCCAACTCGAAGGGAAAGGGCATGGCCCGGAGCGGCCGCGTGGGGTGATTTGCCGGAAACCACGTGGCACGCGAATACACATGTTTCACGTAGACTGGACCAGCGTTTCGACTTGCTCTGGCGCCCCGGTTTTCTCCTCGCGCGATGCGAGGTTGCGTATGCGCACAAGCAGCCCGTTGGCAGCGCGCTCGAGTTTAACCGTGCGCTTCGCGCCCAGTTCGTGCGCGCGTTTAATCTGCTTGTCGGGTTTTGTCTCACCGAGCGGGTAGTCAACTGCAAGACCAGCATTACGGAGGCGTTGCACGAGTCTTAGTGTATCGCTGCGCAGCGTCTCGTCCTCAATGATGCAGAACGCGTCAAGGCCGGCATCGAGTTTCGGCACCAACCCACGCGCTTTCAGCAGTTCGACCAACACTACATCACCCATCCCGAACCCGAGCGCGGGCAGGTCGATCTTGCCACCGCTGACGAGTCTGATCAGGTTGTCGTACCGCCCGCCGCCTGCAATTGCGCGAAATTCGCCTTTGCGGTCAAACGCTTCGTACACTGGGCCGGTGTAGTAGGCCAGCCCGCGCACGATCCGGTAGTCAATTTGCACGTATGCGGCGAGTCCGCGCGCAGCCAGATTCTCAAGAATGCTCTGCAGTTCGGCCGTCGGCCGGGCTGCGTGGATGAACTCGTTCACTTCATCGAGGCTCAACCCGAGCGCCGCCAGCTTGCTCTGGCTTTCAGCCGCAGTGTCGCGACCGAGCTTGTCCACTGCTTGGTAGAACGCCTCCACTTGATCAGGCCCGAGGCCGAGTTTGGCCCTCTTGGGTTCCAGAAATTCCTCCCAAACCTTTCGGCTGCTTAGCCGGACGACGAAATCCTGTTCGGTCAGCCCGAATGCGCGCAACGTATCAATCAGTAGTGCTATCAGTTCTGCATCGGCTGCGGCGCCAGCCTCACCAATAATATCGGCATTGAACTGGAAGTGCTCGCGGAGCCTGCCTTTCTGCTGTTTTTCGTACCGGAAAAGTTGCGGGATCGCGAACCATTTAAGCGGCTTTTTGTAGTTCCGCTGGTGCGCAGCGACCATGCGCGCCAACGTGGGCGTCATTTCGGGGCGCAGCGCGACCTTACGCCCGCCTTTGTCAACGAAATCGAACAGTTGCTTGACTATTTCCTCGCCACTTTTGAGCGTGAAAAGTTCGAGCGGTTCGAGTGGTGGCCCGTCGTACTCGACAAATCCGTATCTGCGCGCGATTGCGCGCCAGCGCTCGAAGACGTATTGCCTGACCTGGGCGCTCCACGCGTCGCGGTCAGGCAACGGCTCGGGATAGAAATCGCGGAACCCGGGCAACCGTTCCATGCGCCTAAACTAACGTTTAACCGCCGCGTGCGGAAGGCGAAAGAGGCACCGTGCCCAGGCTTGGTGGCAGCTTGTACTCCGGCAGGTGGCGTTTTCAGCCCGATGAGGTCGGGGGCTGGGACAGCTTCGGCGTGAGCTTGAGCACAAGTTCGCTCATCTTTTTGCCCATTTTGAATTTCACAATGGCGCGCTCGGGTATCGGCACATCCACTTCCGGGACAGTCGGGTTGCGTCCGATCCGGCCTTTGCGAATGCGGACTTCAAACACGCCAAAGTTCCGTAGCTCGACCTTGTCCCCGTTGCCAAGCGCTTCCGTGATGTGGTCCAGCATTTTTTGGATTACTGCGGCGACTTGCTCGCGCTCGAGGCCCGTCTCGCTGCTTATCCGTGTCACGAGGTCGTGCTTGGTAAGCGTCATGGCTGAGTCTGGTTTTTTTCAGGCTTGTCGGCTGTTAGATTAGACCCGATTAGCGCCTGTGTCAATTCGCACCGCACATGGTGCGGTCTAAGGTGATGGAATCTGCGGCCCCCGGCTTTTGGCCGTTCAGGAATGCGGCGCGGATCGAGTGGGCGGCGCAGGGGTAGAGTTCGCAACCTGACGCGCCGCCCCCACAAGCTCGCGTATGTCTTGAATCCCGTGTTCGTGCATGTATTGCCGGATGCCCGCAATAACGCGCAGCGCAGTCTGCGGTTCGTAGAAGTTTGCAGTGCCTATTGCCACTGCGGTTGCACCGGCCATGATGAATTCCAGCGCGTCGGCTGCAGTTTGGATACCGCCAATGCCTATGATAGGGATTTTGACGGCGCTTGCGGCGTCCCAAACAAGCTTTAGTGCGATCGGCTTGATGCACGGGCCGGTCAAGCCGCCGGTTATATTGCCCAGCTTCGGCCGGCGCGCCTCGATGTCGATCGCCATTGCTGGGTAGCTGTTCATGATCGAAAGCGCGTCGCTGCCCGCCTCCTCCGCAGCGGCCGCGTAGGGTGCTATGTTTACCACGTTCGGGCTGAGCTTGGTTATCAGCGGCAGCCGCGTGGCCGCGCGGCACGCTGCGACCACGCGCGCAAGCGCTTTGATATCGGTGCCGAACTGCGCGCCGCCAGCTTTGATGTTCGGACACGAGACATTGAGTTCCAGTGCGCCTACGCCTTCGACCGAATCGAATCGGCGGGCAATCTCGGCGTACTCGTCCACAGTTTTGCCCCAGATATTGATGATCACGGGTATTTTGAGAGTTCTCAGGAACGGCCAGTACTTTGCCATGAACCCGTCGAACCCTGGGCCTTGCAGCCCAATCGCGTTAATTAGCCCGCCGGTGACTTCGACGGTGCGCGGGGGCGGGTTCCCCGGTACCGGTTCCAAGCATATCCCTTTGACCACCACGGCGCCGAGCTGGTTAAGGTCCACAAGCTCGGCATATTCGACGCCGTAGCCAAATGTTCCCGATGCAACCAACACCGGGTTCGGCAGTTGCAACCTGCCTATTCGGACCGAAAGATTCATGTGTTTCACTGGCGTTCCAGCCTTATGCCAGGCGCGATTTCGGTTTCAGCCGACTCAAACGCAACCATTTGGTCGGCGCAAATGTAGTTGCAAAGGTGGGATTTGCAATGCTTGAGGTTGCTTTGGCACACAGTTGCCTAAGCACATTGCCACGCGGGCTGTGCTTTACGCACGCGCGCTGTGGGGTCAAAACCCGGTCACTGGAACAGCATGCCCAAGTTCGCACCTTCCGGGACAAATTTGCCCTCGTCCAATGTATCCGTAAGCTGACCATGCACCCATTTACGCATTCGGTACAGGCAGGCG
>JANWZY010000379.1 GCA_025061935.1 Verrucomicrobiia bacterium | reverse complement strand
TTTGATAACAACCCCAGACCCACTGACGCTCATGCTTGCATTGAGTGCGGTCGGATTGGCAAAAACCAGGGTAGCGTTGTTGACTACGTTCCCGGCCAGTGCGCCATTTACTGATGTGCCGTCGCCCAATTGGACCACGCCTTCATTAAGCAGCGCGCCGCCGCTGAACGTGTTAATCGTGTTGACCGTAAGTTTGCCCGCTCCTTCCTTGATCAGCGTGGTTGGCCCAACCAGCGCGCCTGTGCCAGCGAACGTGTAATCCTTGGCCGCGCTCACCACCACGGTACCTGCAGATATCGAGCCTACAAGGTTAATTGCTGGGGCGGCCGAGCCGGAATCATCAAACGTGACGTTGTCGCCGGACTGGAATGCTGTCGGCACGCCCGCATGCGAAAAGTTGGCTGTGCCACCGACATCCCACACGTTGGCAACGCCATCGCCAACCCACACCAGGTCACGCGGTTGCCGGACAGCCGTCACAACGATGCCAACGCTGTTGGTGTAAGCGGTGCCGTCCGATGCGACCACAGCGAACCGGAACCCAGCCAGGCCGATAAAGTTCGTGGCAGGCGTAAACCGTGCAGTGTGCCCGTTTGGTAGCAAACTGACCGTCCCGTTTGTGGCATTGTCAACGAAATAAACCGGATTCGCGTTTGTGAATCCGCTGGTGTAGAGCCACAGCTCGATATCCACAGGCGCGTTTGTCTGCGTGAGCGCATGCGGTTCGGCGAGCCAGTTGAGATAATGTTCGATCCGGGCGTAGCCGTCCGGCCCGATGACCATCGAATCGTTTGCGTTCGGGTTCGTGCCGGCTGCCAACTCCCAATAATCAGGCATACCGTCCTGGTCTGTATCCAACGGCGCGGCGCCACTAGCGAGGTACCCGAACCCGTTGTTGGGCAAGCCCGTTCGGGTCTGGCTTGTGGGCAGTGGGTAGGGGCCACTGATACCCACAGTACGAACTTCGTTCATGATCAAGTTGTCCATTGCATCGCGCGGGAACGCGCCGGCTACAGACACCGCTACACGGAACGCACTTAACGTGGGGTAGGTCGGTATGTTTGTCGTCACAGGCGACCACGGTGCGTTCAGCAGTACGACGCTTTCGGGCACGGTTGTGGTCCCGTCCAGCACACCGTTCCGGTTGGCATCGCGCAAGTTGCCCGCTACGTACATGCTCTGGCGCGAGTTCATTTGGTAAAAGTCGTTACCAGGGCTAGTTGTAGCCGGGCCGGTAATGAAGTAGTTGTTGACGACGTCGTGGTTGAAATACCCACTTGTGTCGCCGCAGTCGTAGGCGGCCTGATAGTTGTAGACCACGTTATTGATATAGACGGTGTTGATTTTGGACAGCGGCTGGCGCCCGTGCGCGTTGGCGAATACGTTCAGGTACCAGGTTACGTTACCCCCAATTCGCTCCATGTGCGCGCCGAATTGCTGGCCGATCGGATCGGCTATGAACGAGCGCATGATGGTTACCTGATTTGCATTTACCCCGCCCACATTGTTCCACTTGCCGTATTCGAGTGAGACGTGATCAAGAATGATGTTTGTGCCGCGCAGGTTGATGCAGTGCGCGCCCGAGTCTGCACCGCTCCCGGGCCGGAAGCGCACGTGCCGGATGATAATGTTGGTGGACGAACCGGTCGTAACCTCGGCGCCTATGATACCGATGCCGCCACCGGGCGCAGTTTGACCCGCAATGGTAAGATTCCGTGAGAGCGCCACTTCCGACGAAAGCGTGATGTAACCACCCACGTCGAAAATGATGATACGGTTCGGCTGACTAACCGCGTCGCGGAACGAGCCCGGACCGCTGTCTGCAAGGGTGGTGACCCTGTACACGCTCCCGTACCGGCCACCGGTCGCATTCGCGCCGAAGCCGACCGCGCCCGGAAACGCCGGGGGCTGGGCATAAGCCGAAACGGCGACACACCCAACGCACAAAGCAGTTATTCG
>JANWZY010000378.1 GCA_025061935.1 Verrucomicrobiia bacterium | reverse complement strand
TAGGGGTGCTGGGCGGTCATAAATAGTTGGCCGGCGTTCGTTTTATGCAACATGCGTGTAGGTTGGCTGGTGATTAAATTCTTTCTTTGGATGGCGAATGTTCGCTTTTTAGTGGTGCTGGTTGCGATTGGAAGCGGTCTTCCGGCTTGAACCAGAGGTTGTGTACGGGATAAATGTCGTTTGGAAGAAGATGCGTCGGGCTTTTCTGGCAATCTTGCCGTTGGTGTGTGTAGCGCACGCTGATGGGCAAGAGCTGCGTGTTCTGGCTTTGAACGTTTCGCGTTCAAGTACGCATCCGCCGTTCGTCGGCGCTGGGTATTGTGTCACACAACTCAACCTCGGTGGCGCGATCGAATACAGGTGTTATTTGCACGGGCACCATTTTCTTTCGGTGATCAATGATGGTGGTGCATTTGTATTAAGGCCGCACCCGGGAGTGGATGCGAATGGCTGGGGTAGCTCGATTTACCTGCAGCCGTTTCTGGCTGGGCCGGGGGTGGAGCTTGCTCGCGCCGAGGTGGATGCTGTAGTCCCTGCTGGAAATGGGGTGTTAGTGTCCGCGTCTGGGGCGGTGTGCGCGCCATTCGGTATGACTTACGGCACTTGGCAAAGCTCGCTCCTTTTTCGGTACGACCCGACAAACAAGCTTGTATCCGGCACCGGCATGTACTCGATTGCGTTAAGCGGGCCGCTTCCAAGCGCACCTGGCGATCTGAATGTTTACAAGCTGGCGAGCAATTTTTTGACAAATGTTCCTGTGCTTTCGGGTGGGTACGGCAATACCGGCGACATGTCAACCGTTTGGGTTGTCGGATCGAATAGTGTCGGACCGATCGCGTTCGAGTGGGACCCGGTCCGACTTCCTGCGCATTGTCCGAGTGAGCAGTTCTCGCGCGTTTCGGTCACTGTGGTGGGCCAGTATAACGAGGTTGATACGGCCGCGCAGGGCTTTTGTCCGATTCAAGCCGCGTGCAAACCTACGGTCGGCATTGAGCTGGCCTCCCTGACTCCGGATGTTCCGCTGATATTTTGCGGATTTTACGCCTTAAGCGAGGCGACCAACTTTGCGGCTGATAATGTCGGGGTTAACGCCGTGGTTTTAAGAACCGCCAATCAGACAAATTTTGTTTTCGAGGTTGGAATTCACTCGGCTGCGTTACCGTACGATGGGGCAGGTGTGGATGCTGCGCTTAAAGCCGTATGTACTGCCGCTGTGCCTGAGCTTGCCGTGTTTTACGCACCGACTGTGAACGCGCCGTTCCGTCGGTTGGTCGGCTGGCTGCCCGGTGCCGGGTCCAATATTTACTACGGTAGGGTGAGTGTGCCGTTTGGTCCGGAATACGGGGGCATGTATAAGGAGGGTTATTTCCGAGTGGCCCTGAGTCCATGTCGTTGAAAAATTGCAATGGCGAGCTTTGCTCGCATGTCCTCTGGTAGGGGCCGTCTATTTGGACTCACGAGAAAAGTAGGCCTTTTCATTAGCACCAGGCTTCAGCCCGATGAATCTGGCGCGATCCCACAGAACCGTTTCAACGGTTTTTGCGCTTGCAAGCCAAACCGTTGAAACGGCTTACCGCGGGGTTATGCCCTCGACTCACGACAGAAGCCAGGTGCTAATGGAGTGGTATGGAAACCGTTACGGAGTTTCCCAAGGCTAAACAAGCGCGGGGAACACGCGCGAACGGGCCTTTGGCTTAGCAGGCACGTTGTTCAGGCAGGCGGTTCGGTCACAGTTGTGTGGGATTTCTGTCGTCCCTACCGGGACTGGTTTGGGGTTTTTCGTGGGGTGTGTTCACCGTCGGCACGGTGGGCTATGGTCTGTCGCCCTGTCGGGCTTTGGCGGTTGTAGGCGTAGCTGCGCTTGTTAAAGCGCGGGCAGCAGGAGATCGGTGATCGGTGGATTCCACGTTTTTACAAACGTGGCTACGGCCGTCGCTGCGTAGCTGCGCTTGTCAAAGCGCG
>JANWZY010000377.1 GCA_025061935.1 Verrucomicrobiia bacterium | reverse complement strand
TGACCAACCGCGGGTTGAGAGATACCGAAAAGATCATGTGGGTTTTGATAATAATCGTTGTGCCACTTATCGGGGTGATTCTGTATTATTTCATCGGTCGGCCTAGAGCTGGCGCTGCGCCGCCGCTCCAAGCGGGTTAAACGCGGGCATTCGGAAAGTGCGGCTGCACTAACCACGCGGTCATTGCCGGATGAGCCGTACCCAATTTACCGATTGCAGTGGTTTCTATGCCAGGCGCTCCGGTGTTGATTCGAAGAACAGTCATTCGTAGAAGCGAAAAATTTTAGACGCAAGCCAACATGCGGCTGTTTGAAGCAATCATTGATGCAAATCACCGCGCAATTGCAGGTGACAAGACTGCAGGGGTACGTCCTTCCGAGTTCGCAGATTCATTGCCGGTGGCGGCCTTAACATGCATGGACAGGCGGCTCAACCCGCTCATACCCGAGGTACTCGGACTTCCGGAAGAGGATTTTATCTGGGTGCGTAATGCAGGAAACATCGTGTCGGGGCCGGTGTCGTGCGCGATACGTTCGTTGGCGGTCGCGTGCTTGCTCGGGGGCGCCAAAGAAGTCGCCGTTATCGGACACACGAATTGCATGATGAGGCAGCTCACCGTATCGCAGTTGCTGGATTTGTTGGCCTCTTTGGGAGTCCAACGCAGTGCGTTGCCGGAAAACGTGGTCGAGTTTTTTGGTATCTTCGCCAGCGAGAGAGAAAATGTGATAAGGGCTTGCCAGATAGTACGGCGCAGTCCGTTGATCAGCCCTCGAGTGCCCGTACACGGGTTGATGGTGGATTTGGAAACCGGCCGGCTCGAGTGGCTTGTCAATGGATACGAGTCTGTAAAGGGCGTGCCTGACAAAATCTCGGCTGGATTGGAAAAAGCCGAGCAAGCTTTGAGCGTGTTGGAGACGGTGGGAAAATTCGCTGTTGGCCCGGTCAAGTTTGGCGAAACCAAGCTCGGCGAGATAGTCTCTGGCGCGCGGAGCCTGCTTGATAAGGTGGAGCCACTTGTTAGCGATGAAGCCGCGCCGAAAGCGGAGGCTGAAAAACCATCGGAGCATCCAACCGATGTCTCAGCGCCGCCACCGCTCCAAATGCGCATGCGCTTGCGTAAGGACCGTAACCGCCCCTGATGCGTGGTGCGGCCGCAGCCTCACGGTTTTTACTTGGCCGCGAACTGGTCCAGTGGGATGCCTTTAAGTTCGAGCAGTCGCCGGATCACTTCCTCGACGAGGTTGTTCGGACACGATGCCCCAGCCGTAATGCCGATTATCGCGTGGCCTTCGGGCAACCAATCCTTTGTTTCCACCTCGCGTTGAAGACGCTGGTTGTAATGGTAGATGAGCTTTTCCGAGACCAGTCTGCTCGCGTTTTTGATAAAATACGTTGGGAGCCTGGCTTCGCCCATTTGGGCAAGGTGCGATGTGTTCGAAGAATTGTACCCACCAATTACGATCAGAAGGTCCAATGGCTCGCGTAACAGTTCCAATAGCGCGTCTTGTCGTTCCTGTGTCGCGCCGCAAATGGTGTCGAAAGACCTGAAGTGTTTTGACAAGTTTTCTTCGCCGTACTTTTTCGCCATGGCGTCGCGGAGCCTGCGCTGCACCTCCTCGGTTTCGCCGCGCAGCATTGTTGTCTGATTCGCCACGCCGATCCGTTGCAGGTGCACGTCCGGGTCGAATCCCGGTGAATGCGCCCCCTCGAATCTGCGCAGGAACTCGGCTTTGTCGCCGCCGTGCAGGATGTAGTGGCAGACATAGTCGGTCTCTTCGAGGTTGAATACCACCAGGTAATGCCCGCGCCCGTTCGCGGTTGCTTGTGAGCTTGTGGCTTTTGTTTCTTCGTGCCATGCCTTGCCATGGATAATGCTCGTAATGCCTTCTTTGGCATATTGCCGGACGCGCTTCCAGACGCTCATCACGTCGCCGCATGTGGTGTCAACGAACAGACATCCTT
>JANWZY010000376.1 GCA_025061935.1 Verrucomicrobiia bacterium | reverse complement strand
GAAGAGCCGCCCCCACACGTGAAGTTCATGTTCGCTACCACAGAGCCTGAAAAGGTGCTGCCCACCATCATGTCGCGGTGCCAACGGTTCGATCTGCGCCGCATCCCGGTCAACTTAATTGTCAAGCGGCTCCGGCATATCGCCACGCTCGAAGGCGTTCAGATTGATGACGCTGCGCTGTACGCAATTGCGCGCGGCGCGGACGGCGCAATGCGCGACGCCGAGAGCGCGCTCGACCAGCTAATCAGCTTTTGCGGTGGGAGCATCCATGAAGAGGACGTGCTGGCTATGTTCGGATTGACCGCCCAGAGCCAGCTCGTCGAGCTTGCAGACGCTATACTAAACGGCGACGCGCAAACGGTGCTGGTGCGGCTCGACACACTAGCTGCCCATGGCAAAGACTTGGGCAGACTGCTCGCAGATTTGCTCAATCATTTTCGGAATTTGCTGGTCTTCAAAATTTCGCCGGCCGCACTCGAGCTTACTGAACTACCGGAGCCAGAGGCAAATGCCATCAGGCGCCAAGCGGCTGGGGTGGATGAAGACGCCTTAAGACGCATAATGGAGGTTTTAACCGACGCCGAAGCGCGGTACCGCGACGTGGTCTCGAAAAAAATCTTCGTCGAGATAGCGCTGCTCAAGGCTGCGGAAGCGCGCAACGCGGTCAGTGTGGATTCGTTGCTCAAAACGCTTGGCCAACTGCGCGCGGCTGCGCATAGTCCGCAGGACAAATCACCCGAGCCAGTCGCAGGTGGGCAAACCGGAAACAAATCTACCGCAGCGAAACCTGTCGCACCCGTTGCCAAGAGCAAAACGACCGAGCACACGCCTGCCGGCGACAAATCGTTGCGCTCTGGGGGTGGCGCCGCTGCGCCACCGCCACCGGAGCGGTTGCTCGAGCTATGGGCGCAATTGCTTGAGGCAGTAGGGCGCGTCAACCCGTTCGTGAGCACGTGTTTGCTCGAGGCGCACCCGGTCGAGTTCGCAAACGGTGTATTTACGATCGGATTCGATCCGGCCAAAGAAGGGAACATGCATCTTGCCGATAACGGGCGCGACAAGTCACTATTGGAAACTAAGCTTGGCGAGCTGGGTTATCCCGGCGCCAAGGTCAAAATTATTTTGTCACCTGCACCGGCCGATTGGGCTACACACAAGGCGCAGCTCGGCCAACGCCTCGCCGCTGTGCATCAAGCTCAGCAAGAGCAAAAAGCTGTCCAGGCCGTAGCGGGCACAAGGCCGATGAAGATCTCGCCGGCAGAGTTCAAAAGCGACCCGCTTATCATGAAAGCGCTCGAGATTTTCAAGGGCCAAATAATGGAGCTGGAACAGTGACGAAGCTACGCAGAGCATTGAACTGCATGTATGGCCAATTTACCCGAACCAATAGCAGCGCTGGTAACCGAGTTGCGGAAGCTGCCGGGAATCGGCCCGCGCTCGGCCGAGCGCATCGCTTTGCATATCGTGCAGGCGCCGGCAGAGAAAGCGCAGCAACTTGCTGCTACCGTGCTCCAAGCGCGCGAGCGGATTCGGGCCTGTTCAATCTGCGGCGCGCTGACTGAAAGTTCGCCATGCGCGATTTGCGCCGATCCGCAACGCGATGCTTCGATCCTGTGCGTGGTCGAACAACCGACCGACGTGTTGCGGATCGAGAAAACTGGCGCGTTCCGCGGCAAATACCACGTGCTCGGGGGCAAAATCTCGCCAATCAACAAGATCGGCCCGGACCAACTCCGCATTGCAGAGCTTGAAAAACGGCTCCTTACCGAACCAATTAGGGAGGTCGTGCTTGCCCTCGGCACGGACGTCGAGAGCGACGCGACCGGCTTTTATCTTGCGCGCCGGCTCGCGCGTGAAGGGTTGAAAGTCACCCGAATCGCCTACGGATTGCCTGCCGGCACAGGACTCGAATTCGCAGACGAACTCACGCTGAGCCGCGCGCTGGAAGGACGGCGTGAGTTAACCTGAACCCGGCTACTAG
>JANWZY010000375.1 GCA_025061935.1 Verrucomicrobiia bacterium | reverse complement strand
AGCGCATGAGACCGATATGGTGGGTCCGTATTAGCCTCGCGCTGGTACCATTCGCGGTGTACGCACAACCGAAGGCCGAGTTGGAGCTGGTCATTCGCCATCTCACCAACAACATTTACGTGCTTAGCCCCACCAGCGGTGTGGTGGGGAACATGCTTGTCCTAACGGGGCCAGATGGCGTCCTGCTGGTTGATAGCGGGTATGCGCAGCTTGCGCCGAAAATCGCGGCTGCGATCCGAAAAGTGTCTGATGCACCGATCCGGTTCGTCATTAACACGCATCCGCATGAAGACCACTCAGGCGCAAATGCCGCGTTTGCAGCGCAAGGCGCGATTGTGATCGCGCACAGCGGTACCCGGACCCGGCTTGTGCACCGCGCAGGCACGAATACAGCCGCCGTGCCAACAATCACGTTCGATAAGTCTCTCTCGCTACACGTGAATGGTGAAGAGGTGCGCTTGCTGCATTACGGTCGGGGCCATACGGACGGGGACTGCATCGTGTTTTTTGTCCAAGCCAATGTGGTTCACATGGGCGACTACTTTTTCAACTTCGGCTTCCCGTTCGTTGATCTCGGGCAAGGCGGAAGTGTGGCCGGGTACTTACGCACAATAAGCAACGTATTGGCCACGCTGCCGGTAAATGCGATAGTTGTCCCCGGCCACGGGCCGGTTGCGAGCGTACCCGAGTTGAGGAGATACCACCAGTTACTACTCGATACAGTCGAAGCGGCCAAACACGAGATCGCCAAGGGCAGGACTCTTGAAGAAATGAAACAGTCCGGGCTTCCTGCCCAATGGGCTACCCGCGCCGGCGACACGCGAAGCGCCAACTTTTGGCTCGAAACAATTTACGGCGACACGCGCAAGCAATGAGGACAGCTAATGCGCGCCGTTCACGCGCCAGGCTTGGTCCGGAACAACGATTGAGCGCGTGCCGCAACTTTGAGCCGCAGCGCATTGAGCCGAATGAACCCCGTCGCGTCGTCGGGATTGTACGCGCGTGTCGGGCCTGCTTCCATCGTAGCAATAGCCGGGTCGTACAAGCTCAGAGGCGACTTCCGCCCGGCGCAAATGATGTTGCCCTTGTAGAGCTTGACCCGGACGGTGCCGGTCACGTTTTTCTGGCTTTCAGTAATGAATGCCTGGAGCGCGAGCCGTTCAGGGCTGAACCAGTACCCGTAATAGACCAGCTCGGCATAGCGCGGGATCAATGAATCGCGCAAATGCATCACTTCGCGGTCCATGGTCAGCGACTCGATCTGGCGGTGCGCAAAATGCAGGATCGCGCCGCCGGGCGTCTCGTACACGCCGCGCGATTTCATCCCTACGTACCGGTTCTCGACCATGTCAACCCTGCCCACCCCGTGCTTGCCGCCTAGCTTGTTTAGCGTTTTCAGCACCTGCGCAGGTGTCATGCGTTTGCCGTTGACGGCCACACAATTGCCCTGCTCGAAATCGAGCGTCACATACTCGGGCTTATCTGGCGCGTCTTCGGGGAACACGGACAGGACGTTGAAATACCCCCTGTACTTGGGGTCGCTCGCGTCGAACCATGGGTCTTCCAAAATCCCCGCCTCGTATGATATGTGCAGGAGGTTACGGTCCATCGAAAACGGCTTCTTTGCCGTCGCGCGCACCGGTATATTGCGCTTTTTACAGAACTCGATCATTTCGGCTCTGCCCGGGAACTGCGCCCTGAACCGCGCGTCGCGCCACGGCGCAATAACTTCAAGTTCGGGCGCCAGCGCAGCGGCAGTCAGCTCGAACCTGACCTGGTCGTTACCCTTGCCTGTTGCGCCATGCGCTATTGCAGTGGCTTTTTCTTTCCGGGCGATCTCGATCATCGCTTTTGCGATGAGCGGCCGCGCAATGCTCGTGCCCAGGTAGTATTGGCCTTCATAAATCGCACCGGCCTGGATCATCGGGAAAATGTAGTCGCGCGCGAATTCCTCTTGCAGGTCTTGGATGTACACCTTCGACG
>JANWZY010000374.1 GCA_025061935.1 Verrucomicrobiia bacterium | reverse complement strand
TCATGAATGAGTCTATCCCGCATGCCCGCCATAAGGCGCCAAGGCAAATCCGGGTGCCCCTCCCGAAACTCGGCAGGGATTTTCTTCGCGGCTTCGCCTATAATTTCCAGGCTTCTCACGAAAGCGCGCTTGAGGTCGGGACTTGAAAGGAATTCTGCCCGCGAAACCGCTTTTGCGCGCATCACAAGGTATTCGCATTCATCGCGAATGTGGCAGAGTCGCTCAATGGGTGAGATCGGCATATTTAACCTGCTTGAGTATTTCGTGGCCGAAGTAGGGGCTTAGAGATTCGGGGGTAACAAGCTCGACGCGGCGGTTAAACAGTTTCTCCAACAAGTCCCCCAGGGCCACTAAGTTGGAAAGTGTCTTTTGGGAGGGCTCGAATTCGACCAGCACATCCACGTCGCTATCTGGGCGCGCTTCGCCGCGTGCCCATGATCCGAATATGCCTACGCGGCGCACACCGAGGCGCCTTAATTCAACCCGGTGCGCCTCGACACGTTCAATAAGTTCGCTCATCTGTACGGATTCCATAAAACTCTTCAAACTGCTTGCAAAACTACCTGTGGGCTGCGCAGTTGCAATCATTAATTCCCTGGGCCTAGCCTCTACAAGCCCATCGCGCCATGGCCAGGGCAGGGCCTCAAATCCGGTCGTGAGTTCAGTTTTCGTATTCCCAAAACATTAAGTTTGCGCTCCAAATATGTTTCGGCGGACCGCTCGGCTGGCTTTGTTCTCCAGCGCCACGCGGCATTGCGGAAGGAGCGTGGGTATGGCAAATGCGGAGCTGTTTCAATGTACAATTTGTACGAGGCATGTTTGAACATTATGCGCGCGCGGGCAACAACCTGACGGGGTGGTAGGTTGGTACCGGGGCATAAACTTTTGGATACGCTTAGCGTGTCTCGGTCTGGCTGACTTGGCATTTAGCACTGCTGCGCACGACAGAATAAAAGCCTGGCTTATGGGTTGCCGGCGCCCAACCAATGCGAATCGAGGGGAAGTGTCATTTTGGGGCGGCAAGACGGGCACCTCCTTTTGGCCCGTGGGTCTGTAGCGTGCCGCGGTAAGGTGCTGAGGGCGTGCAAGAAGCGTTTGGCAATAGAGTGTTGTGTATTCACTCGAGCCTTCTGGTTGGGCAGGTGCGGGTTCTTGACCGCATGAATAATCAGTGTTTCGCTTTGCCCTCCAGAACCGGGATTAACAGGTTTCGGGGCGCGCTGGCACACGTTAAGCACGGCTGGCTGAAAGGGGTACGAGGTGTGACATCGTTGCAGAGGTCGGCCAAGAGGCATGGTGTAGGGCAGATTTACTGGACGCAGCGGTTTTGGTTTAGTCGCAGGGCCGTGCGTCCGCAATTTACATTGCGCGGATCGGTCGGAACCTAGCCGGTGGGGCATTAGGTGGGCGGACGAATGATGTGATTTCGCCGAGCGGCGAATATGCTCGGATAACAATAGGGAGCAGCCGTGGCTGTTGCCGAAACCGGCCAATGTTTTCATCCGCTGTAATGCATCGAAGTCTCGGGCCGAAGACGGTGATTGGCCCAGGCCGGGACGTTGCACGAAACAGGAGACGGAAAAATCTGTCGGTTTTTCCCCAGGTTGGCAGGCATCAAGCGCGAAGTACGAGCAGTTGGAAGGCATGTTAAAGTTTTGGCTCAAATGGTGTACGCCGGCCACGAATTCAACCGTTTGCTTCAAGTCGTCCAAAATCGCCAAGCCAAGGGTTCGCCAGACTTGGGAGTTTAGGCCTGCGACAACTTGGCCGGCTACGCTTCTATTTCAGGGGCTTTTCCGCGCTCCAACCTTTATCGCTTCAAGCGCTCGCTATGGCGCGTGGTAACCGAAATCCACATCCACCACCATGCCGGCGCGGAGTTCGCCGGTGCGGTTCTCCAACCTTACTTTTACCGGGAAAACCTGTTTGATCCGTTCTTCGACGGTCTGGACATTGCGCGGGGTAAACTCTGCCACGCGCCCGATAAACT
>JANWZY010000373.1 GCA_025061935.1 Verrucomicrobiia bacterium | reverse complement strand
GGCTCGATACTTAACCAGCGCGCGTTCGGCCAGCCGCCCATCGGCCCGATAGACTTCAATAACGTGCCCGACATTGACAACCTGAACATTCGCGGCGTGGTGACCATGCCGATCTATGCCGGGGGCCAAATCACCGCCGCGCGCGAAGCCGCGCGCGCTTACGCATGGGCCGCGCGCGATGCCGCTGACGCTGTGAGGAACACGCTGGCGTTCGAGGTCGCACGCGCGTTCCATACCGTGCTCAAGACGCGCGAGTTCGTCCGCGCAGCCGAGGCCGCAGTGGCCGCGTTCGAGAAAAACCTCGAAATCGCAAGCAACAGGTTCAACGCGGGGACACTGTTGAAAGCCGACGTGCTCGATGTCGAGGTGCGGCTTGCGCAGGCGCGTGAAGACCTTGTGCGCGCGCGGAACGCGCGCGAGATTGCCCTCCGCGCACTCTGCACACTGCTCGGGATTGATGACCCAAATTTCGATGTTGCGGACACCGTGCCTGCGGTACCTGTGCCCGAGTCGGGGGACTTCAGTGGCCGGCCCGAGCTGGCCGCAAGCAGCCAGCAGATTCGCGCCGCCGAGGCCGAGCTGCGCCGCGCGCGGGGCGGGTACATGCCTACAGTCGGCCTGTTCGGTAGCATGGATTACGACCGCGGCTGGCGGTCTGAAGGCGATGGCAAAAGCTACACTGCGGGCGTCATGGTCCAGTTGAATGTGTGGGACGGACAGCTTACTCGTGGCAAAGTGCAGCAGGCCCAGGCCGAGTTAGAGGCCGCGCGCGAAAACGATCGCAAATTACGGCTCATGCTCGCGCTCGAAGCCGAGCAGGCCCGGCTCAATCTTGAAGAAGCCAGGCAGCGATTGCGCGTGACCGAAAAGGCCGTGGCACTTGCCGCTGAAAGCGCCGCGCTCACACGCGCGCGGTTCGAGCAGGGCCTGGCGCTCGCAGTGCAACTGATTGACGCTGAAACTGCGCTGACCGGCGCGCGCGTGCGTCACGCCGAGGCGCAGGCGGATTATCGCATAGCCGTTGCTGCGTTACGCAAAGCTTTGGGTTTACCACAATTGCCATGAAAAAGAGCTTAAATCAGGTCGGCACGGGCACGAACGTTCCCGGTGCGTCCGCGGTGAAACGCGGGGAGCGGCTTTGTCTGAGTCGCTGCATGCTTTGCGGCGCGCGTGGCGCCGGGGTGACATCAACCGGCTGCGACGCTGTGCAGCCCCCCGAATCGCCGAAACGCCGCCGGCGCGAGAAACCGCCACGTACCAAACGTGCGGGCACACTGGGCGCGGCAGCAGTCGTGGTGTTGCTCGGCACTATGTGGCTGACCGGCTGCGGCGGGCATCGTGAAGGTTCCAGCTCAGCGAGCTCGTTGCCCGTTGCGCAGGTCCGCGCCGAGCGCGTCGTATCCAAACAATGCATCACGAGTGAGGAAATTCCGGGCACCGTCCGCGCCAAAACGCGCGCCACACTCGAGGCCAAGATTCCTGGCCGGATTGCAGAATTGCCTGTGGCCATTGGCCAAGCTGTAAGAACCGGCGACCTGATCGCGCGGTTGGACGCCAATGAGATCAAGGCGCGGTTGGATCAGGCGCGCGCGATGCTTGATCAAGCAACGCGCGACCGCGACCGGTTCACTGCGCTGCTGGCCCAGCAAGCGGTGACTCAGGCCGAGTACGACGCGGTCACCGCGCGGTACCGCATGGCCGAGGCGAGCGTGCGTGAAGCCGAAACGATGCTTGGCTACGCCGAAGTACGCGCCCCGTTCGACGGCGTGGTCAACCGCAAGTTCGCCGATGTGGGCGACCTGGCCGCGCCCGGCAAACCGCTGGTCGAGCTAGAAGCCGCGCGCGGGTTCAGATTCGAATGCGACATACCCGAGGCGCTCATCAGCCACGTGCGGCCCGGGTCAACATTGCCGGTGCGGATTGACGCGCTCGAACTCACACTGGACGGGGTGGTGAGCGAGATTGCAGCCGGCGGCGACCCGCTGAGCCGGACCAT
>JANWZY010000372.1 GCA_025061935.1 Verrucomicrobiia bacterium | reverse complement strand
TTGCAAAAACACCATGCGCTAGCACGCTCGAGGCACGATCCGCGTCGCCAAAAAATTGCCTGAGCCGCCAACCGAGTTCGGCGCGAGCCGACCCGAGCAGTTGCGCCCAAGCTACTCTCAGCCCACAGTTATCTGGCGTGAAGTTTTCGTTGCTCACAAGTTCGACATCGCACCGAACCAATGTGTCAAGCCACGGCCGGTAGTTGAGCTGTGTCCCTAAAACTGCCCCCCAACGATGCGTGTGCTTGTAAAGCGTGTACAGGTCATGGTCAACGTATTCGTAGCCCGCCACTGTGTCAGCGTCCAGCGTCAGGTACCGGCCAAACAGGGTCACTGACGGATACAGCTCGGACTTCCGGCTCAGCTCGTAGCGCGGCCCAAGCTCGAACGAGGAATACACTGCGCCGGCGGCGTCGCGCGCGCCGCCACCAGTCAACCCGAAATATCCCTTGCCGAGCCATAACCAATTAAGTCGCGAGCCGATCGCGCGCCGCTCGAACCTTTGCTCGGCACCCAGTGTCACATCGCCACACGTATGGAACCGCGCCAACCCCTCGGTCCGGGCCCAAAGCGTCTCGTCCGGCGAGACTTTCCTGTGCGCCGCACTCAGCTCTACAAATTCGTTAGCCACACCCGCACGGTCTTCATCCAATACCAACGGCCGACGCCGCGCATACATCAGCTCTGCTGTGAACGTGCCGTCCTCCTGGCCGCCAAGCGGATAGTAATCGCGTAGTACAACATTGCCGGGTGGGGCAGTCTCTGGCAGCTCAATTGGCGAAGGAGGCACTGACTCAGGCTCGCGAATCACCACCGCCGGACGTGTCACTACACGATTCGTCTGAAGCGCGAGCGCAAAAACCCTAAGCGGCGCCTCGGCATACCCGGGCGGCGGACGAAGCTCTACTAGTTGCTCGCCCGCTGGTATGTAACGCAATTGATGCGTCAGCATGCCGTCGTCCAGCCTGTCCATACGCAGCAACGCCGGGCCGCGCCAATAGAACCGGACCGGCTGCTCAGGCGTGGCCACGTGGAAATAGTGCCTTTCAGTAATGTCATGTTTGATCCCGGGCGCGTTTGTGGAATCGGCGGGCTCCGCTGCATCCACTGTCAGGCCCACACGAACAAACTGGTTTGCAACTGGGTCTGCGATCCAGACCCGGAGCGCGTTCATACCGCCCCCAACATTCAGGTTTGTAACAACCCTGTCGCGCAACGCGCCCAGCCGCACACGCAGCGCTTCAGCTTTGTCCAACTCCACTACAACGGTCATGGGAACAAACGGGGCGAAGCCGGCACGTGCAGGCTCGAGACTCAATCCCAACGTGGCTGGCCGGTTCAGGGTCAACGAGGCCGCAAAAACACTTTGACCCCCAAGCGTAAAATAGCCCGGCTGCGGAGGCTCGAGCAGCGCCTGCCGGACCCGCAGCGGTTCGTACTGCGGTGTGTCACATGCCAACTCGATTGGGCGTAGTCCTGCGCATTCCGGCCGTACCGGCAAGGAAACCCACGTCGTCCGGCGCCGCAGCCGATCCAATAGCTCTTTCGCGCCGGGCCGCAGCCCAGATTCGGCAACAGCCAGCTCCGCGCGCGCACACGCCTCGAACTCCCACTCAGGCCACAACTCCGCCACCTGCAAAAGCATGTTAAGTCTCTCAGCCGGGTCCGCTGGCAGCCCGGATTCAAGCAATTCCTGGATCCGGCCGGCGCTCATTAAATAGCTTGCGCGTACATGGTCCGACAACGCGTCCCAACGCCCAAAAACATCGAGCCGCCCCCAACGCAGCGCTGCAAGCCACTGCTCCGGCACCGGTAATCCGGCCACGACTTCAGCATCCGGCTCCGGCGCCCCATAAGACTGCGGCCCAATACGCAGCCCGAGGCGGAGACGTTCCACACGCGTCAACTCCGCGGTGCTCCAAGCTTCCTGCAGAACGTTCGTGCGCAACTCGGATTCTGTGCCGCGCGCTGCCCACTCGCGCCCGGCTCGGACCAACCAAACGTCGCG
>JANWZY010000371.1 GCA_025061935.1 Verrucomicrobiia bacterium | reverse complement strand
GTAATTCCGTAACCCTTTTAGTACCCAACCCGAGCCGGGATGGAGGGCACGGAAAACAGCAACCCGTTTCAACAGCCCGGTTCGCAAGCCTAAAACCGGTGAAATGGTTTCGTCGGTCGGTGCCGGCATTCACCCCTTGAAAGCCCGGGTTTGATGAGTAAATGCTACTTGCTTTTGCGCGTCTTTGTTGACTGCCGGTGCCAAACTTGACTTTGGCAGTGTGCAGGCGTTATTTATTGCGAAAACTGTTTTCAGGCACACTGGCCATGAATGGATTGCTTGTTCCAATGGTGGTCGAGCAGACCGGGCGGGGCGAGCGCGGTTACGACATTTATTCGCGCCTGCTCGTGGACAGGATTGTATTCTTGGGCACACCGATAGACGACACGGTGTCGAACCTGGTTATAGCCCAGTTACTGTTCCTGCAAATGACCGACCCGAAGAAGGACATCCATCTTTACATCAACTGCCCTGGCGGTAGCGTGACTGCCGGACTCGCCATTTACGACACGCTCCAGTTCGTAACCTGCGATGTGAACACGTACTGCATCGGTCAGGCGGCCAGCATGGGCGCAGTGTTGCTCGCGGCAGGGACGAAGGGGAAGCGTTACGCGTTGCCGAACGCGCGGATCATGATCCACCAGCCATGGGGCGGAGTCCAAGGGGCGGCCACGGACATTAGCATTCAGGCCAAGGAAATCCTGCGGCTCAAGGACAGGCTGAATGAGATTTTGGCGCTGCACACGGGCAAAACCGTGGAGGAGATCGCCAAGGACACCGACCGCGATTTCTACATGTCGGCCGAGGAGGCGAAGGCATACGGGCTGGTTGACGCGGTGGTCCAGTCACGCAAAGAGGTGCCCTCGCTCAAGGAAAAAGGCACGGTCTTGGTGTGAGCTTCCTTATCCGGGCGCGCGAACAGAACTCTACTGCCGTTTCGTGCCCGGGCGCGCAGTCCGCATTGTGAAACGCACTCTGCGTGTGGGCCATCGCTCATAGCCGGAACTTCCTGGGCAGCGGCATGGGCTTTCTGTTGAGCCTCGCAGTACTGAATAGCACCGTTTCATTAACACCGGGCTTCAAGTCCGGTAAAAATGCCGGCACCGACCCACAAAAACGTTTTAACGGTTTTAGGCTTGCGAACCGGGCTGTCGAAACGGGTTGCCGCCGCCGGTTCCCTTTCTCACTCGGCTAGGGCCCGATGCTAAAAACATGACTGAGTTGTGCAAGGCCCAGTAAGACCAGGTTGCGGTAAGCCACCTTTTCAGGTTGAATACAGCGATGCGATATGTCGTTGAACACATCGGATTACCTGCGCGTGATACCGCGGCATTGAAAGACTGGTACGTGCGCGTGCTTGACGCTGAAGTTGTGTACGCTGACAACCAGATGCCACCAGCTTTCATCTTGCGGCTCCCGGGCGGCACACAAATCGAAATTTATCAAGCCAACTCGAGCGTGCCCGAGACGAAAAACAACAAACTCGCAGGTTGGCGCCATCTTGCATTGCGTGTGGACTCGCTCGAGGCGGCACGTGCGGAGTTGGCAGCGCGCGGGGTGGAGTTTCCTGAACCTGTCAAGCCCGCGATGGGCGGGGGGAAAGTCCTGTTCTTCGCAGACCCTGAAGGCAACCTCTTGCATCTTGTCGAGCGCGCGGGCGCAGCGCCCATTTTGAACCGGAGCTGAACATTTCAAGTGTGGGCTGTTCATTTACCCCGCCGGCCCGCAATACGTGCCAACTTGACGCATGACACCCTGCGCAGGTTAACCCGGGATCACGTCTGCTCTGCGATCCGCGCCCAGATCAGTCTGAAAGCGGTTGCAAATTCATGAGGGCGCTCGGCCATCCACCGGGTTACTGCAGCAGGCCAGTACCAACCGCCGCATTCGATCTCCCGGGGGTCGGGCGCGACCGGCCCATCGTGGACGCACTTGTACACCCATACGAATTCATTGTCAGTCTCGGGGCAGGCGGGCAGCTTGAACAGCCGCGCTAATGGCGCACCAACAGC
>JANWZY010000370.1 GCA_025061935.1 Verrucomicrobiia bacterium | reverse complement strand
ACCGCAGAACCGTTTCAACCATTTCGCGCGTGCAGCATAGCCATTTGGACGGCTTGTCGGTGCAGGTACCTTAGGCAATCCGCGGTTAAAGGCAGGTGGTGATGTTTCGGCGTTAGAGACGGCCGGAGTTGCGCCAAAGCCCGCAGCGCGGTAAGGAACGTTCCGGTTCGCGGTAGCGGGATATCGCCCACACTGGGCGGAATCTGATTAAATTCGTGCAAATCGCGCGCGGTTGTGGCTTCATTGTGCCGGTATGGATGTGCAAGTGGCAGTTCTATGTGACGCTGCGACAGATGACAACGGCAAGCTGAATTTGCTCGGCGCGTTCGACACGATCCTGACGCCGCAATTACCGGCGGTGCATCCGCAGTGCTCGATTGCACTGCGCATCACTTTTTACCAAGAAGACGAGGGGCAACATAAACTGCGCATCAACTTTGTTGACGCTGATGGGCGCTCGATTATGCCGAATTTCCCGCCGCTGCCCATCCAAGTGGTTCTGCCAGAAGAAACGCATTTTGTGACGCGGAATTTCATTGTCAACATGCAGCACGTCAAGTTTGACCAGGCCGGCCTTTATTCGGTTGATGTGTTCATGGACGATGAGCGGGTCGCGAGCATACCGCTTTTTGTGCGGTATATGCCGCCGCGGCCACCGACCGAGCCAGGCGACGAGTGGAAATCAGAAGACGCGAGGGATTAGGAATTGAGTTTGACGCGACCCCGGCGTGAACTCAAAATCGCGCCGTTAGCCGGGCGCGCGCAGTGGTTCGCGCCGGCCCCGGAGTGGATAAATGTGGGAATGCAACACATTCGAACACAAATGACAGACCTCGATGCAATTTATTCGGAGCTGACCCTGAGCACAGGTGCGAAACTTCTCTTGGTTGTGTTGGACGGTGTGGGCGACATAGCCGTGCCTGCGCACGGGAATCGTACGCCGTTGGAGGCGGCTAAAACCCCCAACTTGGATGCGTTAGCCAAGGAATCGGCGCTGGGTTCGATGATTCCGGTTGCGCACGGGATCACGCCCGGCAGCGGGCCGGGGCACCTCGCCCTGTTCGGGTACGACCCGATCCGGTACCAGGTCGGGCGCGGCGTAATCGAGGCACTCGGCCTCGGGCTGGAACTGAAGCCGGGCGACGTGGCCGCGCGCGCGAATTTTTGCACGCTGGACGCCAACGGGGTCGTAACCGACCGGCGTGCCGGCCGCATCCCGACCGAGACATGCCAAAAACTTTGCGAGATGCTTGCTGCCAAGGTCAAAAAAATTGGCGACACGCAGGTGATCATCAAGGCGGGCAAGGAGCACCGGTTCGTTGTCGTGTTCCGGGGCAAAGGCATTGAAGGCCCGTTGACGGACGCCGACCCGAATCGCGAAGGGTTCCCCATTCCGAAGGTCAAGCCGCGAGACCCGAAGAACGCGAAGCAGAAGAAAATGGCGCGGCTGGTCGCAGAGTTTTACAAGCTCGCGCTGCCGGTCATTGCGAAGGAAAAACCTGCCAACGGATTCCTGATGCGCGGCATAGCGCACCAGCCACATATCCCGCTATTCGAGCAGCGGTATAAGCTGCGTGCAGCGGCACTTGCCACGTACCCGATGTACAAGGGCTTGGCCCAACTGGTTGGGATGACCAAGATCGAGGGTCCGCAGACGATCGCGGAGCAGTTCGAGCGGTACCTAGCCGAGTACGACAACTACGGTTTCTTTTTCATTCACTTCAAGTACACGGACAAATTCGGCGAAGATGGCAATTTCGACTCGAAGGTCAAAGCGATCGAAGAGTTTGACGCCGCGCTGCCAGTGCTGCTGCGCAAGAAACCCGATGTGCTGGCCATTACGGGCGATCATTCCACCCCGTGCGCAGTCAAAGGCCATTCATGGCATCCTGTGCCGGTCATGCTCCACTCGGCCTACAGCGGATCGGACGGCCTGGACAGGTTCACCGAGCGCAACGCGCGTGCAGGCTCGCTAGGGATGTTCGAGGCCAAATACCTCCTGCGACTCATGCAAG
>JANWZY010000036.1 GCA_025061935.1 Verrucomicrobiia bacterium | reverse complement strand
CCGGTATCGCCACGGTCATACCCGCCCCACAAAATTACTTTGTGCTCCTTGATGCGGGCGCGAATCTCGAATGCCGCCCGATCCACCTAGCGCATTACGCCATAATGGGCGCGGTCTATTCGCGCGAAATTCTCGGTTACAAGAACCCGCGCGTCGGACTGCTCAATGTGGGTACCGAAGACGTTAAAGGCAACGAGCTGACCCAGGAGGCGTTCAAGCTGTGCAAGCGCGCCCACATCAATTTTATTGGCAATGTCGAGGGCCACGACCTGTTTGCCAACCGGGTGGACGTGGTAGTGTGTGACGGGTTCGTCGGAAACGTTGTACTTAAGACCTGCGAAAGTCTTGCCACGGGCATATTTGTGTGGCTCAAAAACGAGCTGACTATGAATCCGAAGCGAATGATCGGCGCACTGCTCGTGCGCGGCGCGCTGCGCGCTATCAGGCACAGGCTCGACCCAGATGCTTACGGGGGTATGCCACTGCTAGGGTTGAACGGCAACGTGATGATCATGCACGGCTCGGCGCGCGAGCGCGCGGTCATGAACGCGATCCGCGTCGCAACGGAAACCTTCAGGTCACACCTAAACGAAATCATTATCCGCGAGATCGAGCGGGCGAACGAGCTGTTTTTCTGCAAAAAGCCCGCAGTTGAAGCAACCGCGCTGGCATGAGCGAATCTACCGCCGTCAAGTTCAAGAACCCGCGTGCCAGGTACAATTTCCTGGGCCGCACCTGCTCGATTGCGAGCGTAGGCTCGTACGTGCCCAAGAAAGTTCTTACAAACGCGGACCTCGAAAAACTCGTTGACACCTCAGACGAGTGGATTTTGACCCGCACGGGCATCCGCGAGCGGCGCATTGCTGCCAAAGACGAGTTCACCTCGGACCTGGCAGCCAAAGCCGCCACCAAGGCGATGGCGAAGGCCGGTATTACGCCGGATAAAATTGACCTAATCATAGTTGCCACTGTGACGCCGGACATGCCATTCCCCGCTACAGCATGTCTCGTTCAACAAAAGATCGGTGCCTCACGCGCCGCCGCGTTCGACATCGAAGCAGCTTGCTCGGGATTCATTTACGCCTTGGAAATCGGTCAGCAGTTTATCATGTCGCGCACGTACGATACCGTGCTCGTGATCGGCGCCGAGAAACTTTCGAGCATAGTCAACTGGCGCGACCGCAACACGTGCGTGTTGTTCGGCGACGGCGCGGGCGCGGCGATACTTCAGAACCGCCCAAATTCGCACGGGTTGCTCACCGCTGTAATGGGTGCTGACGGCAGCAAGGCCGACCTGCTCGGGCTACCCGGGGGCGGGTCCAGGCACCCGGCCAGCATCGAGTCGGTCAAGGCCGGGCTGCACTACCTCCAAATGGACGGTCCCGAGACTTACAAAAACGCGATCGAGGCAATGTATAATGCCGCGCGCGAAGCACTCGCCAGGTGCGAGCTGGACGTCAGCCAGATCAAATGCATCATTCCGCACCAGGCGAACCGCCGGATCATAGACGCGGTGGCGAAACGGTTGGGGGCCAGGCCGGATCAGGTTTTTGTAAATCTCGACAAATACGGAAACACATCTGCGGCATCGGTTGCCATTGCGCTGGACGAAGCCGTCGAGTCGGGTCGCATCAAGCGCGGCGACCTGGTGCTGCTGGTTGTGTTCGGCGCCGGGTTAACCTGGGGCGCAGCGGTCATCGAGTGGTAAGTGCAGTTTGACGAATTGGAATTGTGTGGTAGCGTATTGCTAGCCATATGAGCGCTAGAAAAGCTGGTACGCGTGTTCCGCAGACTCAACAGCGGGTCACAGTTGAGGCGCGACAGACCAAGCTTTCACTACCCCCCGAAGATGTGCTCTTCAGAAGGAACGGCATCGAGTTCCGCAGTCCGGTGCCGCTTTCGTTGTGGACGGAAATGACCGTCACGGTTCAGTCCCCGCGCGACAATAGCAGGATAAACTGTATGGGCGTGGTTGTCGCGTGCAACGGTAACAAGCATACCGGCTACCACGTCTCGATGCTATTCACCAGCGTCTCGAAGCAGTCGCAGGCACGCTTGGATGCGCTGGTTTACTCGTCGCTTGCCTGAGTGAGCTTTGAGGATTTTCCCTGCCGAACGTGGGTTTTCCACTAACTGCGCGAACATAGCCGCGGGCTGCCGCAAGCAACCTTTCCGATCCTTAAACGGGTTGCTTTGTTCCCAGCCATAGCTAACCTTGCTGCCATGGATTACGTTCAATTGTTTCACGATGTGCTTAAAGCTGCGGTCGAAAGCGCCGCCTCGGACATACACATCAAGACCGGCACGCCGATTGTTTTTCGAATCAACAGGCAGCTTTACCCGATGGATTTCCCGTATCCGGACGCCACATGCATCAAGGCATGGCTCGAGCATGCCGTGCCGGCGCACTTAAAGCGGCGCCTTGAGGAAGAGCGTGAGGCGGATTTTTCGTACTACGCGCCGGGCATCGGGCGGTTCCGCACAAATGTCTTCCAGCAGCGTGGCGAATTCTGTTTCGCAATGCGTCATGTCAAGACCCGCGTGCCCAGCTTCGAAGAGCTTGGATTGCCGGAAATTCTCAAAGAAATTGCTGAGACACAACGTGGCATTGTCATTGTGGCCGGGCCGAGCGGATGCGGCAAATCCACCACACTGGCCGCGATGATCGAGCACATTAACGCGAACTTCAAAAAACACATTATCACGCTCGAAGACCCGATCGAGTACCTGTTCGAGGACAACCAATCAATAATCGAGCAGCGCGAGATCGGCCTGGACACAATTTCGTATCATCATGCGCTCAAGCACGTGCTGCGCCAGGACCCGGACGTGATCATGATCGGTGAAATGCGCGACAGCGTTAGCATCGAGGCGGCCATGGCCGCGTGCGACACCGGCCACCTTGTCCTGACCACGTTGCACACGATCAACGCGCCGGCGTCCGTAGTTCGCATCTTGGACTTTTTCAAGGCGGAGGAGCGCGAGCAGGTGCGGCGTCAACTGGCCGGGTCACTTCGCGCGATCATAGTCCAGCGCATGGTTAATACGGTTTCCGGGGGCATCACCCCCGCGTTTGAGATACTGATCAATACCCCCACGGTCAGGAAACTGATCGAAGAGAATCGCCTCGAAAAACTTGCGGCGGCAATCGAGACCGGCACAGAGGAGGGAATGATGAATTTCAACCAGTCCCTTTTGCAACTGGTCCGCTCGGGCAAAATTACCGAGAAAGAGGCGTTGGCGAAGGCGCCCAATCCGCAAGCGCTCGAGATGAACCTGAAAGGGATTTTCCTGGACGACGGCCGCAGAATTTTGGGCTGAACCATACGGCACGGCCGGTCACGGTGCTGGTTAGGCTCCAGCAGCGGATCACGCTCAACGGAAGGGTAGCACGCCGTGCTCGCGCAGATAGGCGGTGATCATCTCCGCGGTTCGGTCCACCGCCCCTTGATTGTCGCGCACGACCTGCTGCGCGATCCGGCCCATCTCGGCCCTGCGCGCCTCGTCCGAAAGGAGCATTTCCAGCGCGTGCTCGAGTTCGGCTGCGTTCTTGACCTGGATCGCGCCGCCGCGCGCGACTAAGCTTTGCGCGATCTGCGCGAAGTTTTGCATATTCGGGCCGAACACGATCGGCTTGCCCAGCGCGCCGGGTTCGATCGGGTTCTGGCCGCCCTCGGCTGTCAGGCTCTTGCCCACAAAAATCACGGTGGCGTACTCGTAAAACCGTTTCAGCTCGCCCGTAGTGTTTACAAGCAGGCAATCCAGCTCACCGGGGGCGAACCGCGTTTTGCTCGTGATCTCGCTCCTGAAGACGAACCGCAGCCCGCGCGTGGCCAGCTCGCGCCCGACCTGTTTGCCCCGCTCGAAATGACGCGGCACAACTATCAGGAACAGGTCGGGGAAACGTTGGCGCAGCCGCAGGAAGACCTCGGCCATGACCGCTTCCTCGCCCGCGTGCGTGCTCCCGGCCACAATGATGCGCGCGTCCGGGCTTACGCCGAGCTGACGCAGCATGCTGGGCACGTCCAGAAAGTGGTGTTCTTCCAGTACGGCCGCGTCGAATTTAATGTTCCCAACCACGTGAATCGCCTCAGGCCGACAGCCCAGCTCGCGCAACTTGGCCGCGTCGGCTTCGTTTTGTGCGCCCACACCTGCAAACGCGGCAAATAACGGCCGGAAAAAGAATTTCAGGCGTTTGTACCCACGGTACGACCGCTCCGACAACCGCGCGTTCACAAGAAAAAGGGGTATGCCGCGCTTATTCGCCTCCGAAATGAAATTGGGCCAGATCTCGGCCTCCACGAGAATGATCGCATCGGGGCCGATCGCGTTCAGCGCGCGTTTCACATACTTGAGCCTGTCAATCGGGTAGTAAATTTTGGCGATGCGCGACGGCAGCTTCCGTTTCAATTCGCCCATGCCAGTTGTGGTCGTAGTCGAGACCACAAGCTTGGCCTCGGGCAAGCGCGGCTCCAGCGCCTTGATCAACTGGGTGCACACGTTGACTTCACCGACGCTGACCGCGTGCATCCAAATGACGAACCGGTTGGTCAATGCCTGTTTGATCTTGGCGTCGTACATGCCGAAACGTTGAAAGAAGCCCTGGCGCCAGTTCCCACGGCGCACCAGGCGCGCAAAGTAGTACGGCGCGCTGAACAACAGGTAGATAGTCAACAGTATGTTGTACAAGCGCATCATAAGGTTTGCGATGAACCCGCGTCTACATGCCCCCCGAGGTCGGACGAGACCGGGCCGGGCGCAGCATAGCCCCGGATGGCGGCTCCGGCCGGCACGCCCGGGCCGGTCCGTTTGCGCTTTGTGTCTGTTCGTCAGCGATCATGCGTTCAGCAGCTTCGATTCTTCAGTCACGGAAGAACAAAGCCCACACAACTATCAGCACGGGCAGCATAAACGGCAAGGTGTATTTGAACACGTACCCGAGGAACGTTGGTGTATTGACCCGCTGATGATCCGCTATTGATTTGACCATAAAGTTTGGTCCGTTCCCGATGTACGTGTTCGCACCAAAGAAAACCGCCCCAACGCTGATCGCAAGAATATAGTTTTTGAGTTCGCTGTTGCCAATCAGGTATGCCACTTCGATTTGGGTGTGGGTCAAGTTCCCGCTCGCAAGCGCGCCGCTGTAGTAAGCTTTCAATGCGGCTAGTGTGCTTGCCACACTCTCGGGGTACTGCCCGAGCGCTTCAGCGGCGGGGGCGCCGTGGGCCTGGATCAGTTGCCGCACTTGCTCGACCGTGTGCTGGTCAACAGCGGCGCCGAAGATTGCGCTGAGGAAACTCAAGTATGTGGGCGCATTGTCGAGCACGCTGGAAAGCAACCCGCAACTCCAGAAAAGGACGCCCGGCCCGGACAATCCGGCGCGTCCGGCGTTGAGTTGCAGCCAGTCCAGCGCAGGTATCATTGTTGCAAAGATCCCGGCAAACAGCACAGCCACCTCTTTGATCGGGTGGAAGTTGAAATGGTTCGCTTCGTGAATGCGCCTGTTGGTGGTTAGGTAAGATGCTGCGGCCGCGCCGACCATCAGCGCCTCGCGCAAAAATAGTGGTCGTTCGATAAACACTGCGCCAAGGATTACCCCGAGGAACAGGAGGTTCCATAAACCCTCTATGCGCCACTGGTCGGGCGGTTCGGCGTGCTCGGCACGGATGTGTTTCGGCGCGCGGCGGTAGTTGAGCGAATCCACGATGTAGAAGATCGCCAGCAACATGCTGACGCCGACCGCCCACATCGGCCAGCAGTGCTCAGTCACCCACCAGAAAGGAATGCCCTTGAGGTATCCGAGGAACAGCGGCGGGTCGCCGATCGGCGTAAGGCACCCGCCCGTGTTCGATACAATGAAAATGAAAAATACAATGTGATGCGCAGTGATGCGGTACTTGTTCATCCGGATCCAGGGCCTGATCAGAAGCATCGAGGCGCCCGTGGTGCCAAGCAGGTTCGCTACGACCGCGCCGATGCCGAGGAAAATTGTGTTTGTGCGCGGCGTGGCCTCGCCTTTTACCGCAATATGAATCCCACCGGATACAATGAACAGCGATCCGATCAGGGCAATGAAACTTACGTATTCATGCGCCACTTCCAGCACCCTGTGGTGCGCGTGCAACACGCCTAAGTAGTACCAGAGCGTGACTGCGCCCAGACCGAAAGAGACCTTGCCGTAATGCCGCTGCCAGAGCTGCCCACCCACCAATGGCCCCAGCGCTATTGCGCCTAGGAGCAGCACAAACGGCACAATCATTGCTGGATTAGGTTGTACCAACTCCGTATCCACGCGCGCTAAGCTATGGGGCAAAGAAAAAATGCGTCAAACACAAAGCCGCTTGCGGCCGTGGCCGAGAAACCGCCACGCGCTGTGCTCAAATTCGTGCTTGAGTGCGCCTGCCTAACCCGTACTGTTGGGGTGAACCATTACGGGACATTTAACCGAACATGTAACCGACTACCCGAGCTGTGACAAACGGCCAGAGCAGCAAAAAGCCTTTGGTGATGGTTACTTGCCCGGCGTGCGAGGCGAAGGTGTTCATTCCGGGTGACCTCCCGCCGCTCGCCACGACGCCCTGCACCAAATGCGGCAAACCGGTCATGATGCCGCTGCGGCTGCGGCAGTTCGAGCTGCGCTCGGTCATCGGCGCCGGCGGCATGGGCACCGTGTACCGCGCATTCGACACCGTGCTCGAGCGCTGGGTGGCGGTCAAAATGATGAAGAAAAACCTCGTCAACGACCCGAAAGCGCTCAAGCGGTTCTACCGCGAGGCGCGCGCGTGCGCGTCGCTCAACCACACCAACATAATTCACATTTACAACTTCGAAGAGTGGGAAGGCCAGCCCTACCTGGTGATGGAGCTGGCGGATCAGGGCAGCCTCGACTCGCGCATTGAAAAGCTCGGCAGATTGCCCGAACTGGAGGTGCTCGACGTAGGGATCAAGATCGCCTCTGCACTTGCCCTTGCGCTCAAGCACGAAATACTGCACCGCGACATCAAGCCTGGCAACATACTGTTCAACGAAGACAACGAGCCGAAACTGGTCGATTTTGGCCTGGCCCGGAAAGTGGGTGCCGAGCTTGACCCGGAAGAAGCTGCATGGGCTACCCCGTACTACGTCGCACCAGAGAAAATACGGCGCGAGAAAGAAACCTTCCTTTCAGACATGTACAGCCTTGGTGGCACGCTTTACCACGCCTTAACCGGGCACGCGCCGTTTGAAGCGCCCACCATTGACGAGCTGGTAGCTGCGCACGTGCAAACGCCGCTTACACCGCCGAACCTTGTCGTGCCCGAGATCACGCAGCCTACCAGCGAGGTGATCGTCAAAATGATGGCTAAGCAGCCTGCCGACCGGTACCAGAGCTACGACGAGCTAATCATGGCGCTCACCGCTGCGCGGAGCCAGTTGCTGGTCAAGCAATTCACACAGAAGGAACCGCACAAGCGGAAACCGAGTTGGTGGCCGCTTTGAAAAGGCGCATGCCGTGGCGACGAACCCTACCCCTCTCCGCACCTGCGCAGTGATGGGGGCGGGGACGAACCTTTCGCGCAACGCGGCGCAGGCGGTACGGGAAATTATCCCGCTTACTCTGCTTTTTCTTTCTCCTGCGAGCCTTGGCCCTGCCCCGCGCCTTCAGCAGGCACAATCTTCAGCGAGATCAGTTCGAGCCGGCCCTCGGGGGTCTTACGGTATTGGCCGGTCACCATGTTCCCGACCGCGATCTCGTCGAATGTGGCCGGCTTGCCGGCCTTGGTTATCCGCGTAGTCGAGGTCATGTGGAACACACGTTGACCGACCTTGATTGTCATCTCGGTTTTGTTGATCTCCTGCACGCGGCCTCGGAATGGCGCAGTGTCGCGTTTCGGCCGCGCTTCAGGCGCAGCCGGCGCCTCAGGTTTCTCGCCCTCTTTTTTCTCCTGTGCTGGGAGTTGGGAGGTCAACCCCAACGCAAGTGTTGCTGCCAGACCAATCAGCGCGAGTTTTATTATGCGTCTCGGTTTCATACTCGTGGTTGGTTGTTGGTTTTCTCCGCACGGCAAGGTCGCTGAGTATCCAACCCGAGACTGGCTCGGCCGTCAAGCGCGTAAATACCCCGCCCAGGCCCTGAGTTAACACAGTCGGGCCGGAACCGCATCCGCGGGCCGTGCTGTTCGCCTTTTTTCGGGGGCGGGTCGAACAGTCGCCGGCGGGCGCACCGCTACACAAGCGCTGTAGCCGGTCATGCGGCGATTTTTGCCCGGCGCTAAACTGCGGGGCGAAGCGCAGGGCTTGGCATCTTGCCTCGCACCGAGTCGGATTCTGTTAGTCCAGGGCGCGGGCGCCGCCATTTGACGGGTCGGTATCGCACCGGCTGCCTTGACTGGCCCGCGCAGGTTGCTTACGTTGGCGTGCCTGCCGACTGTACGGGGCGTCGCTTGCGGGATGGCCCCGGCCGGGCGGCGCACGAAACGCATTGATTACCCGTGAACGTTACAATTGAGCAACTTGCGCCGTGCAGGAAACTGCTGCGGATCGAAGTGGACGCGCAGACGGTTGACGCCACGTTCGAATCCGTCACTAAAGAGTTCCAGCGGTTGGCTGTGCTGCCCGGGTTCCGCCCGGGCAAGGCCCCGCGCGAATTGATCCTCCGCAGGTTCGAAAAGGAGATCGAAGAGGAGGTCAAAGAGAAGCTTATAAACGAGTCGTATCGGAAAGCGCTCGAGGAGCGGAAGATAGACACGATCGGCGCGCCTGATATCGAGGAAATTCAATTCGGACGTGGCCAGCCGTTTGTGTATGCGGCGACGGTCGAGACCGCGCCCGAATTCGAGCTGCCGGAGTACAAAGGCCTGCTTGTCCGGCGCGAGATCGCGTTTGTCACGGACGATGACGTCGAGCGCGCTTTGCAACTTTTGCGCGAGAAGCAGGCCACGTTCAATCCTGTGAACCGGCCCGCGCAGCCAGGTGATGTGCTGGTGATCAACTATGCCGGCAGTTGCGACGGGGCGCCCATCGCGCAGCTTGCGCCGGACGCGAAAAGCCTCGGCGAGCGGAAAAATTTCTGGATCGGCACAGGCCCGGGCGATTTCCTGCCAGGGTTCGCCGAACAGTTGCTCGGCGCGCAACCGGGCGAGAAACGCACTGTCAGCATTGATTTCCCGCCCGACTTTTTCGTGAAGGAGCTGGCCGGGCGCAAGGCAGTTTACGACGTCGAGTTGGTGGAAGTGCGCGAAAAAGTACTGCCGCCGCTTGACGATGCGTTCGCCAAGTCATGGGGCGCGGAATCGCTCGAAAAGCTCAAGCAAGGGGTACGGCGCGACCTCGAAAACGAGCTGAAGTACAAGGAGAACCGGTCGATTCGAAACCAGCTCATTCGCGCGCTGTTAGAGCGGTGCCAATTCGAGCTGCCCGAGTCGCCAGTCGCCGCTGAGACGCGGAATGTCGTGTACGACATTGTCCGCGAAAACGCGCAACGCGGCGTGCCACGCGAACTGATCGAGCAGCAGAAGGACCAGATTTACGCTGCAGCCGCGCGCAGTGCGAAGGAGCGCGTCAAGCTTGCATTCATCATCCAAAAGATTGCCGAAAAAGAGGGGATCAAAGTTTCCGAGGAGGAACTACTGCGGCGCGTCCAAGCATTGGCCGCGCTTTATCAAATCCCGGTCGAAAAGTTCCTCAAAGATTTGAGGAAACGCGGTGGATTGATCGAAATTTACGACCAGATTGCGGCGGAGAAAGTCCTGGACTTCCTGCAAGCCAACGCGCGGTACGAAGACGTGCCTGCCGAGAAACGCCAGACATAAGACCTGCGCAAACGGCGCGCCGCGATTCTTAGCCAGGCAGATGCAGGGGTGGAATCGGCTTCGAGCAGCTTACCGCTCGACGGTTTAAACCGCGCCACGCTTCAGCAGCTCACGCCGCGCGCCCGAACTTGCGTTCCAGCTCGCGGTAGTTGATCTCGATGAGCGTGGGCCGGCCATGCGGGCACGTGTAGGGCATTGCGCACCGGCGCAGGTCTTCGACGAGTCTCTCCAGTTCGGGCTCTGAAAGCGGATCATGCGCCTTGACGGCTAGCTTGCACACCGTCTTGGCGACCGCCTGCTCGCCCAGCCGCGCCGAGCTGAGCTCGCGGCCCGCAGCTTTGAGTTCGTCCACAAGATCGAGCACGAATTGGCGGGGCGCGTTCACTTTCACAAACGGCGGTAGCGCATCGAGCAGAAATGTGCGCTCGCCGAATTCGTTCAAGCCCACCCCGAGCCGCACAAGCACATCGAGATGTTCGCGCACAAACTGCGCGTCGCGCGGTGCCAGCTCGATCGTTTCTGGCAGTAGGAGCTTTTGCGACGGCGCCATGCCGCCTTGCTCCAGCCGCGTCAGCATCTGCTCGAATAGCACGCGCTCGTGCGCGGCGTGCTGGTCGAGCAGTACAAGCCCGCGGTCGGACTCGAACACCACATACAGCCGCCCAATTACTCCCACAAACCTCAGCGGTACATCGAGCAGCGGCACCGGCTCGCTCGGCATGCGCGGCTCAGGCGCAGGCGCGCGCTCGGGCACAGTGGATGCTGGCGCGCATTGCGCCGGCCGCGTTTGCGCGAAGCCGAGTTTCAGCGCCGTCTGCTCGGGCGCAGGCGTCGCCGGCAGCGATTCGAGCCGAAGCGGTGTTGGCGCGGAGCTGTGTGCGGGCGCCTCTTTCGGCTGATCGAGTTTGACGTTGGGCTGGGCGGGCTGCGCCTCTGGCGGGGGCACACTCGTTGGCGCGGTGCCGGGCGGCGCTTGTGGCTTTTGGTCAGGCGCTGGCTGGAACTGTGGCGCGCGGAAATTCAGCAGCGCGCTGCGCACTGCGCGCATGACGAACTGCCGCACCTCGGCCTCGCGACGGAATTTCACTTCCCGCTTGGTGGGGTGGATGTTCACGTCAACCTCGGCCGGGGCGATATCGAGGAACAGGCAGCAGACCGGGTAGCGGCCTTTCATGAGCGCGGTGTGGTACGCTTCGATCAGAGCCGCATTTAGCCCCCTGTTTTCGACTGGGCGGCGGTTGACGAACAGGTGCTGGTCTTGGCGCGTTGCGCGCGAGACACCGGGTGCACCGATGAATCCCCACAGGCGCATTTGCTGTTCGCGGGTCGCAAATTGAGGTGTGCCGGTGTGAGGTGTGCCGGTGCCCGGCTGCTCGGTTTCGTCCGGTTCAAAATCTGTCAGCGGCCACGTGGCATCCACCTCGAGCATTTTTTCCTCGCCCAGGAGCGCGCGCAGGCGCTCGCGTACGGCCGCGAGGCGCGACGCGATGCGGCCGTCTTTTATGAAGGTGAACGCCACTTCGGGGAACGCCAGCGCGGCCAGCATCACGTATTGTTGGATGTGCGCGGCCTCGGTCTCGTCGCTCTTGAGGAATTTGCGTCGGGCGGGCACGTTGAAGAAAAGCTGGCGCACCTCGACGCTTGTGCCGTGTGGGCAGCCCGCAGCCTTGACCTCTGCGATCTTGCCGCCGTTGACAATCACCTGTGTACCTTCGGGCGAGGCACTGTCGCGCTCGCGTGTGGTCAGTGTGAGCCTGCTGACGCTGGCGATGCTGGGCAGTGCTTCGCCGCGGAATCCGAGCGTGGCAATTGAGAACAAGTCTTCGGCCGATTGGATTTTGCTTGTTGCGTGGCGTTCGAGGCAGAGCAGTGCGTCATCCCGGCTCATGCCTATGCCGTCGTCGGTCACGCGGATAAGGCTGCGCCCGCCCGCCTGGATTTCGACAGTGATCCGGGTCGCCTGCGCATCGAGTGCATTTTCGACCAGTTCCTTGACGACGCTGGCCGGGCGCTCGACCACTTCGCCGGCAGCGATCTGGTTGGCCACGTGCTCGGGCAGGAGTCGGATCCGGTTCATCGGTTGACGGGGTTCATTTGCCGTGTTTTAACTGCACATGCGCCGTTACGCGCTGCGATTTACGTTTGGCACGTGTGCCGGTGCATTGGCAAGCGGCGTTATTTCCAGATCGGCAGCGCGAACGCGAACACGGCACCGCCGCCGGGCAAGTTGTGGCCCCAGATGCGGCCATGGTGGTCTTCGATGATCCGGTGGCAGATTGACAAGCCGAGTCCGGTGCCATGCGCTTTGCCGAACGTGGCGAACGGCTCGAAGAGCCGGTCGAGAATTTCCGGGGGGATACCAGGGCCGGTATCCTGTATCTCGGTTATCACTTCTCCTTCGGTTCGGCCGAAGTAGAGCGTGATGCGGCCGCCCTCAGGCATCGCGTCTGCGGCGTTGTCACACAGGTTGAAAAGTACGCGCTTGAGCCGTGTGGGCTTCATCGCGACCATGACGTTTGGCGGGCGGTTTGCAACTACCAATTGCACGTTGCGCAGGACCAGTTCCGGCTGGATATCGCCCACCGTTTGCTCGATGAACGCTGGGTAATTGACCGGCTCGAGCTTATGGATCGGCTGCTGCGGTTGCGTGAACTCCATGATATCGTTCACAAGTTCGCTGATGCGGTGCAACTGTCTGCGTATCCGTGCTTCGGCCGCGCGCCGGGTGGCTGTGTCAGTTTGCGCGGTGTAGGATGAATCTAGGGTTAGGCTGAGGATGGCGAGTGGGTTCTTCAGATCGTGGAGTACGGCGCGGGCCAACTGGCCTACTGCAGCGAGCCGCTCGTTCTGCACAAGTTGGCGCGCGTGTTCGCGGTCGAAGTCCCTGAGGCGCTGACCGACGAGCCGGAGCAGTTTCAAGGCCATGCCCGGTGTTTCCTCCAGCAGCCGTAGCATTACCTCGCGGGGAATGAAGTAGATTATCGAGTCGCGCAGCGCAACTGCGGTGGCTGCGCGCGGTTTATCGTCCACGAGTGCAAGCTCGCCGAAGAAATCACCCGGGCCGTACCGTGCCAGACGGTACTTGTGTGCATCCGCAATTACGCCGCAAATTTCAACTGCGCCTTCGGCAATGACATACAGCCCGTCGCCCGGGTCGCCCTCACTGAATATCTCCTGACCACGCAAGTATTTGCGCTGTTCCGCTGCTTTGCGCACTGCGGCCAGTGCCGCCGGCTCAAGCCCGCTGAACAGTTCGCATGCCTCGAGCGGTGCCACAGGCCAAGTTTAATTTAGACGGGCGCAGCGTAAAGCCTCAATCTGCGTTTGTCCGCCGAATTCCGACGGCATGCGATGCGGCTTTGCACACTAGCCGCCGGCTTGACTGCAGCATGGGGAGCCGGGTAATGTTCCGATGGACGGTGGCTGTAGCTCAGCTTGGTTAGAGCCCCAGACTGTGGATCTGGTTGTCGCGGGTTCGAGTCCCGTCAGCCACCCCATTTTTTAGGCCCCGCTTGAATTTCCGGCTGCGCAGGCTGGAGTTGGTTTTCGGCAGCGGCGCGTCGGCCTGCACATGCGCACAGTGGCACGCGTGCAGCTCTTGGTCACGAGCCGCAAGCGCGAAGGTGCGGAGTGATTGTTCGATCTGCCACGCCGGGCGTGTACCGCGCGCGTTCAACTGATAAATAACCCCACCGCGACCAGCACAGGTGTGAGTAGGTTGATCAGCACGTTTGCGGTCATGAAAGGCAGCAGCCCTTGGACATTATCTGCATGTTTGTACGCGCCAATTGCTGCGGGCACAGCCGCCACAACTGTGATCAAGCCAAATAGAGATGCGCGCGGTAGGTACGCGGCAAAGACGCCGGCTACAAGCGCGACGTACGCAAGCAGCAGGAACGCGCCGTACACGATGCTTGCAGCGCGGCGGCCCAGTACTATTGGCAAGTGCCGGCGCCCGACCTGACGGTCAGGCTCGACGTCCGGGAACTGGTTCAGTAACAGAAGATTGCTCACCAGGAAGAAGGGTACGAGCGAGGCGACGAAGGCTGTCCAGGTATATTGCCCCGTGAGTGCGAAATTGGTGCCCATAACCATTAATGGGCCGAAGCCGAGTCCGGGCGCAACTAGGCACAACAGCGGCCTGCGCGTGATCCAGACTGTGTATGCGCCCACAATTGCCAAGCCCAGCACGCCCAATGGCAGCAATGCCAGTCCGCGTTTGGCCAAGAAGTACACGCCCACGAGCGCGGTTATGATAAACGAGCCCACGCCTATAGCCAGGGCATGGGGAGCGTACTCGGGTTTTTGGGGCAGTGTGCCGCTTCCGCCACTGAATGGAGTACGTTGTGTGCGGAAGTCTAAGCCGCTCTTGAAATCAAAGTATTCGTTAAGTGCGTTGACGCTCACGTGCGCGGCCAGCGCGCCAATGAGTACGATCACAACATCTATTGGCGCCACGTGGCCCGTGGTCCAGACGGCCGTGCCCACGCCCAGTGCGACGCACGCCGGTGTTAGTAGCAAAAACGGTGGACGCGCAGGTCCGAGCAAGTACTTTAGCCGGTTCATATAACTCGCCAGGTTCTGATTACTCGGTTTGTTTTTCCAATCGAGTGCATGAGCTTTTGTTTAAGCCAAGCGTGTAGGAGGGCATCAAGGCAAGAAAAAATTTATTGGCCGTGACGCGGTTCCGCGGCCCAGGATGTCCTGCAATCGGCCGCGCGCCGCGCT
>JANWZY010000369.1 GCA_025061935.1 Verrucomicrobiia bacterium | reverse complement strand
TATCCGCTCCCAGCGCCGGGCCTGCGGCCAGGCAAACATTGGGCAGTCAAACACCCGAGCTGCTTCAGCGGATTTAACACCGTGCCAGCAACAGTTGAAACGGCTCACGGGAACTTGGCATCGGCCTCACATGGATGAAGGCACAGCGCCGATGGAATTGATCGCGAAACATTTCTGCTGAGCGCTTCGCATCTGCCTAAAAACCCAAGAGGACTCGTGCCTGGGAAATGCAAACACGCCACTGGAAGTTGGGATGACCTAAGCGCGACGCCCTCAATCAAGTGCCAAAGCCAGGGGCAGCCAGCCGACCGTGCGCCTGCGCTTCCGGCAAACCGGTCCCAGCAGCATGAGCAACCCGGTCACGATTTTCGCCAAGCCAAGGGTTGGCCTTTTATCTGCCTGAGTACAGAGTCCGAGGCAAAATCCAACGCTAATCCGCCCGCGCCTTTTGGAAATGGTGTCCGCTAACTTTGCTCAACCGCGCCTTCCAACCTTCAGCCCCCGCACCTACTGAATCCAGTGGCTTGATGCCCCACAGCTTGCTTATCATCTCGCGCTGCGGCACAAACGGGCATTTGGGCTTGGGCTTACGAAATGCAGCATCGAGCTTTAGCAGTGAATACTGCGCACCGGTCATCACAGCGGCCTTGCCCAGTTGCGTGTTGAGCCTGTCCACGGCCGCGTCCAACGCGCCCCAGCGCTCAGCATGTGTGCGCCCCCATAAGGTTGGCTGCGTGTCCAGACGCGATAGGTTCCAGAAAGCGATCCGCACCTGCCGCACAGGCTTCACCTGCCCTTCCATCACGTCCCAGAACAGTAGCTCGAGTACCGCGTTGATCACCGAGTTCTGGAATTGCGGATGTTGGAACCTGTACCGCCCACCTACCTCAGAGAAATCGTTGAACCTGATTGTAAGCCCCATTTCGCGCAACTGCAGTTGCTCGCGCCGCAATTGCCCCACCAACCGCGTAGCCTCGCTAAGCGCAAAAGTCAGAACCGCCTGGTAATCAGGCTCGTCGTATGGCAGCGTCGTATTGCTCGATATGACCGTGCGGTCTTTGAACTCCAGCAGCAACGGTTCGCTCCAACGGCCATTGGCAAACAGCCACAGTTGCTGGCCCCAGATACCAAAAGCCTGCTTCAGGACCGCCGATGGGAGCTTGGCCACGTCACCAAACGTGCGCGCGCCGAGCGCGGCCAGGCGCCGCGCACGACGCGGGCCGATCCCTGATAGCTCCTCAAGTGGCCTATCTTTCAAGAACTCCTTCTCCTGGCCCGGCGGAACTTCGAGGAATCCGGGCTTCGCCGCATCGGTGGCCAGCTTGGCCAACCATGTGGAGTTTGCCAGCCCAGCCGAGACCGGGATTTTGACCTCACGCCAGATCCGCTCGCGAATCTCATTCACATACTCCGCTGGTGTCCTGCGCCCCAACACATGCCGGTCAAGCGTGGTCAGGTCGAGGAACCCTTCGTCTATCGAGATCGGCACAAGAGTCGGCGCGTACTCCTCCAAGATTTGGAACATCTGATGCGAGATTCGGCGGTACTCCTCGTAGTGCGGCTTGCACAACACGCCGTGCGGGCACAGACGACGCGCTTCGAAACATGCCATGCCTGTTGTTACGCCGAACTTCTTCGCCTCGCGATTGGCAGCGATAACAATACCGTCGCCGTGCCGACCGCCGCCGACCCACACCGGGCGACCCTGCAAACTCGCGTCGAGGGCGACCTCGCAACTGGCGAAGAAACTGTCGCCATCCACGTGCAGAATGCGAATCGGCGCATTCACAACTCAGCTACTATTTCGCACAACCGTTCACGCCGTGTCAATGCTCGCGCGGGGAACCTCACCAACCCGATAGCGTAAAAAGCGCAGCCGAATTCAATCCACACTAGTACCCCAAAAACCCAGTAACTGAAACACCGCGCCGGTCAATAAGGGCCATGAACAGCCCAACCAGAGACTCTCACGGTTAAGCGAGCAATTCGCGTTGCCAGCTCATGAGTTCGGGCGCGTGTTGATGCCA